>JBJMHG010000305.1:0-6866 GCA_045807485.1 Actinomycetes bacterium | reverse complement strand
GTCTTCACCGTTCAGGATAAGTGCGTACTCGATGTGGCCGGCATCGATCATTGTGGCGGCGATGTGCATGCCGTTCATGAATCCGAGACAGGCGTTTGCCAGGTCGAAGTTGATGGCGGACGTCGGAAGCCCCAGCTTGTGATGGATCTCAACTGCGGTGGACGGCTCGAGGTGGGCACGCGAGACCGATGAGTTGATCATCAGACCGATCTGCGCTGAGTCGATACCTGCTTGTGCAAGCGCCTTGGCGCCTGCCTGCACCGCGCCGTCCGCGAAGGTCATGCCCTCCGGCCACCAACGCCGTTCATGAATTCCCGCTAGACCTTCGAGTAGGCCGGGCCGGAGGCCGAGCCGCTCGTACGCGGGCGTCAGCTGGGCGTCCAAGTCGGCAGACCTAACGGTCACCGGGGCCTCGATCGCCACGACCGACAGCACCGAGGTATTGGAGTGCCGAAAGGTGGAGTTGCCGTCCATCGAATCCTCTCTGGGTAACCGCGAAAGTGTCGCATGACCGGTCGGGAAGGTCCGAATTGGCGGGCAGCCCGCAGGCCCCCCGATCTCCACCGGACGCATCCGGACGGCTGCCGTTCACAGGTCGATGACGGCACCAGCCCCATCGCGACGGGTGTCACCTGTGGCTTCCAACCGACCGTCGGGATGTCGCCTGACGGCATTCACGCCACCGAAGTAGACACTCGTCTGACGCCATCGCTGTACCGGGCCCATGGCGGCGAGTTCTGTGGCTACCGCATCGGATATTCCCGGTTCCAGCTGGCTGGTCGATCCGTCGAAGTGGAACCGCGGGTCACCGACGGCGTTCACGAGTGCGTCGCCGTGAACCAGTCGAACCACCGTCTGCAGCAGCGCGCTTCGGATACGTTCACTACCTCCGCTACCCAGCGCAACAACAGAGCCGTCTGCCAGGTCGAGCAGACTCGGAGCCATCATCGATGCGACTCGGGTTCCTGGCTCAGCTCCGTGGAATCCGTCAGGGTGCAGGTCTGACTCACCCATCATGTTGTTCAGCTGCACACCGGTATCTGGCACCACGATCCCTGAACATGAACCGTTGGACGTGGTCATCGAGGCGATCATGCCGTCCGCATCGATGACACTGACGTGCGTCGTGCCCTTGGTCGACGCGGCACCACCGCTCTTCTGCCGATGTGTCGCATGATGCAGTGCTTCGACCTGAGCGACGGCGGAGGGACGCTCCGACGTCTCTGCTGCATTCAGCTCGAGCAACGCACTGCACACGATCGAGCCCCCGAATGATGGCGGAGGATTGGTGGTCAGCGTGGCGCCGAGATAGCTGGCTTGGTGGGGGGAACGCTCGTTCACGCGGTAGTCCTCGAGGTCTGCCATGGTGAGCAGTCCGTCATGCTGACGCATCTGTTCCATCAGCTGTCGCGTCTGCGGTGCGTCGGTCCACCCCTCGGCGTTGACCTCAGCGAGCTGTTCCAAGAAGTCGGCATACGTCGGGTTGCGGAACGTGCCGCCAGCCTCGGGTGGCGCTCCGTTGCTCAAGAAGATGTCAGACGCGGCCGGAGTCAATGACAGGATGCTGCTCAGAAGCGACAGCACTGTCGCTTGGGTCGGGCTGAGGGTGGCGCCGTCGCGGGCGAGCGCTGCAGCCGGCGCGACGACATCCTTGAGGGCCAAGCGCCCCAGAGCTCGGTGCGCGGTGAGGTACCCAGGAAGTACGCCGGGCACCGCCACTGACCCGTATCCCGCGTGAAATACCTGGAGTGCCCCCGAAAAGTCCACGGTGATCGGGTCAAAGTGTGGGGTGAGATCGCTGGTCGAAAGGCCGCGGCCGGGCGCGTCCACGAAGAAGTCGAACAGCCTGGTCGTGCTGCCCTCGCGCACGAGAAGGAATCCGCCGCCGCCCAGGCTCGTCAGCCCGGGCTCTGCGACCGCCGCCGCGAAACCGGCGCCAAGGGCAGCATCCACAGCGTTACCGCCGGAGCGCAGAACTGCGGACGCCGCTGCGACCGTCTGGCGGTCACCTGCTGCTACCGCCGCCTGACCCGGGGCCTCCGTCACTCCACGGAGGGTAACCAGAGCACGTGTCCTCTCACTCCGGCGGACCAAGCACGGGCGTTACGCCCGTTCACCTGTTTGGCCCAGCGCTGGCTGACTAACCCAGGTGGATCAAGTAGCCCGGCGCGACTGCCGACACAAGGGAGGTCGCGCAGCGGTGATGGCGCGCCCGGTCACTGGTCGGGTGCTGCCGCGGTGCGGCAACAGGCGGGGGCCGAACTCTCGGCGGAAAGGCGCAATGGACAACCCACAGCAGCTCGCGCGCACTGGGGCCTTGGCGGCTTGGGTCAATGCCGTCCTGGGCCTGGTGATCACGCTGCTCATCGTCGTGGCGGACAAGTCGGTGCCGGTGGCGCTGATCCCCGCTCTGGTGTGGTGCGCCCTCGGACTGGTATTTGCCGCGTTCATGACCGGTCTTGCCCGGCGGCTCAAGGTTTCCGGTGTTCACGAGGCCAACCGTCGTTTGGCCCACGCGCTGATCTCTATCGAGATGGTTTGGGTCGCGGGGCTGGTCGCACTGACCGGCGGGCTTCGAAGCCCGGTGTGGGTGTTGATGGTCACGGTGGCAGTGTTCGTCGCCGATGTCGTCGAGCGCAAAGGCTTGGCGACGTTCACCCTGCTGGCGCTCGCCATGCTGTTCGCGGCGGCGTTGGCGTCCGGCACGTTTAGCGTGGAAGTACTGCCGTGGCTGCTGGCCGCGGCAGCGATCATTCCGCTCACCGTGGGCTTCGACGAGATGCTCAAGGCAGGAATCCACGAGGGTCACCACACCCGACTCCAGAAGCGAGTCGAAGAGCTTTCGGTCTCGTTGGGCCAAGCCGCAGAGGGAGACTTGGCGGTCCTGATTCCCACGTCCGATGAAGAGGACGCCGCGTTGCGCTCGCTGGCCATCAACATCGACGAGACGCTGGTGTCTCTACGCATGCTCGTTGACCGAGTTCGCGACGGTGGTGAGCGCATCTCTGAGAGTGCTCAAGAGCTGCAGGCGGCTGCTGAGTCGCAAGCCAACTCGTCATCCAGGCAGACCGGCGCAGTCACTGAGTCAACCGCCTCGCTGCAGCAGCTAGCGGACATGGCAGAAACCATTGCCGCCTCGAGCTCTGAGGTCGTCGAACAGGCTGCATTGACCTTCCGGTATGCCGAAGAAGGTCAAGAGGCAGTGACGAATGCCGTGGATGCGATCGACGCCATCGCCCACCGTTCCCGGCTGGTTGCCGAACGCACCGCAGCGCTCGCGGACAAGTCCGGCGAGATCGGCCAGATCCTGAACGTGATCGACGAGCTGGCCAACCAGACGAACCTCCTTGCACTCAACGCCGCTATCGAAGCCGCACGCGCCGGTGAGCACGGACGTGGTTTCGCCGTCGTCGCGGCGGAGGTACGCAAGCTTGCCGAACGCGCGCAGACTTCGACGAAGCAGATCCAGAGCATCGTGTCCGAGATTCAGGCAGAGATGCGTGCTACGACGGCTGCCACCGCGGAGGGTGCAGAGGAAGTGTTGAACGGTGTTGCACTCGCTCGCGACGTCGTCACCGTCCTCGAACGCATCTCGGAGGTAGCGGACGAGACCACGACTGCTGCCCGTGAGATCTCGAATGCGAGCTCACAGCAGCGCACTGCATCGGCCGAGGCGGCCAACGCAATGGGCGCGGTGGTTGGTGTTTCCGAGCAAGCCGCCACGGGATCACGAGAGGCAGCACACGCCGCCAAGTCACTCACCACGCTGGCTGAGGATCTCCGCGAGTCGATCGCTCGCTTCCACATCTGAGGATCGTTTCCGCATCCGATACGCGGAAACCTGCTCTGGCACAGTGGTCAGGTGACTGTTGCGTCCGGTACCCCCGGCTTGAGGGAGGCGGCGCGTACGTGGGGGTATGTCGGCGTCAACAGCTTCGGCGGCCCCGCAGGGCAGATCGCGGTCATGCACCGAGTGGTCGTAGAAGAGCGCCGATGGATAGAGGAGAAGCGCTACCTACACGCCCTCAATTTCTGCATGGTGCTGCCAGGCCCTGAGGCTCTGCAGCTGGCGGTGTACTTGGGGTGGGTGCTCAACGGCGTCGCGGGTGGACTGCTGGCTGGAGTGCTTTTCGTCGTTCCTGGACTCGGCGTGATGGCTGTGCTTGCCGGTGTGTATGCCGCATTCGGCGACGTGAGCTGGATCTCGGCCATGTTGTTCGGAATCCAAGCTGCCGTCATTGCCATCGTGATCCAAGCCGTCATCAGGGTTGGGCGGCGTTCGCTTCGCACGCCGTTGCTCGTGTGCCTTGCCGTCGCGGCGTTCCTGGCGCTGTCGTTCTTCGACGTCATGTTTCCGTACGTCGTTGTCGCAGCGCTCCTGATCGGATGGGTCGTTGGACGGCGGACGCCCTCAGCGCTGCGTGTCGACGTCACAGCTGATGCGGACGTCGATCGGGTCCCCCGCGACAAGGCGCGTGCGGCTCGGAGGGCAGGGGCCCTGGCGCTTGTCGTCTGGGCAGTTCCACTCGCCATCGTTATTGCGGTGCTGGGTATGGACAACGTACTGAGCCAGGAAGCGTGGCTCTTTGCCAAGACGGCCGTGCTGTCATTCGGCGGCGCCTATGCGGCTTTGACCTATGTGTCGCAGCAGGCGGTCGGGTATTACGGATGGATCGAGCCGCGTGACATGGTGACCGGGCTTGGGCTTGCCGAGACGACGCCGGGGCCGCTGGTTCTGGTTCTGACCTTCGTGGGATACGTCGGCGCATATCGAGCAGCCGACGATCTGGGTCTACCTGCTTTAGTGGCTGGGCTCTTGGGCTTTCTCATTGCGGCGTGGGCCACCTTCGTACCGTCGGTGGGGTTTGTCTTGCTCGGTGCCCCTTCGGTCGAGAGCTTGCGGCACAACCGACGCGTGGCTGGGGCCTTGGCAGCTGTCACAGCAGCCGTGGTGGGGGTGATCGCCGACCTGGCGCTGTGGTTCGGCTTGACCGTGCTGTTTGGCGAACTGCCGAAGCGCTCGTGGGGGCCGATCACGGTCGAAGTGCCTCAGTTGGGTGACCTCGATGTGTGGGCGCTGCTGCTCACTGGGCTAAGTCTGGTTCTGGTGTTTCGCCTCCGCCTCGGTCTGCTGCGGGTGATCGGGCTGGCGGCGGCGTCCGGCCTGGTTCTGTGGCTCTTGGGGCTCCATCCATAACTAATGTCGGCAAAGGCCTCGCGGCTTTGGCTTCGCTTTCCTAGGCTCTGGTCGTGACGGTGCGCCCCCTCGCCCCCAGCACGCTGGCGGCCTACGAGTCGTATCGCGTGGCGAGAGATCGAATCCAGCAGCAGTACGCCGCTCTCAGTCCGGACGCCCCAGTACGTCTTGCCAAGTCGACGTCCAACCTGTTTCGGGTCAGAGACACCAGCAGTTCGCCAGGACTGGATGTCTCGGCGTTCTCTGGCGTGCTTCACATCGACGTCGAGGCGCGAACCGCGGACGTGCTTGGAATGACGACGTACGAAGATCTCGTGGACGCCACCCTGCGGTATGGGCTCATGCCGCTGGTGGTACCCGAGCTCAAGACGATCACGCTCGGCGGAGCGGTGACCGGCATGGGCATCGAGTCGACCTCTTTCCGCAACGGATGTCCCCACGAGTCGGTGCTCGACTTCGACGTCTTGACCGGCGATGGACGTGTGATCACTGTGACTCCGGACGGTGACCATGCCGACTTGTTCACGGGCTTCCCCAACTCATACGGAACGTTGGGGTACACGCTTCGGCTTCGAATCGACCTGCAGCCGGTCAAGCCGTTCGTTGCGCTCGAGCACTACGTTCAGCAGTCGGCAAAAGAGGCCGCTGCGACGATGGACGAGATCGCGGTATCAGGCGAGCATCGCGGACGTCCGGTCGACTTCCTCGATGGTGTGGTGTTCGAGCCTGACCGAATCGTCGTGACTGTTGGGCGTTTCGTCGACGAGGCTCCTTACTTGTCCGACTACACGCGCCGGCGTATCTACTACCGCTCACTCGAGCAACGCAGCAGCGACTATCTCTCGATCCGCGACTACATCTGGCGATGGGACACCGACTGGTTCTGGTGCTCACGCGCGCTCGGCGTCCAGAACCCGCTCGTTCGTCCGTTGCTTCCCCGCCGGCTCCTCCGAAGCGACGTCTACTGGAAAGTCGTCGGATTCGAGCGTCGCCATGGCTGGAAGCAGTCGCTGGACGAGCGAATGGGAAAGCCAGAGCGCGAGCCGGTGATTCAGGACGTCGAAGTGCCCGTCTCGCAGCTGGCCGAGTTTCTCGACTTCTTCCAAAGGGACATTGGGATCGCCCCGGTGTGGTTGTGCCCACTGCGGCAACGGACGCCGGATGTCACGTGGGACCTGTACTCACTGGACCCGGACACGACGTACATCAACCTCGGCTTCTGGTCGTCGGTAGAGGCCAAGCCCGGTCAACGCGAGGGGCATCACAATCGACTAATTGAAGACAAGGTGACTGAGCTTGGTGGACGAAAGTCCCTGTATTCATCGTCCTACTACCAGGAAGATGACTTCTGGCGTGTCTACAACGGATCGCAGTACGAATTGCTCAAGAAGCAGTACGACCCCCAAGGGAGACTCCTAGACCTGTACGCCAAGTGCGTGCGGGATCGATAGAAGGGTGAGGGCATCGTGACGCGCACATCGATCGCAAGTGCGTTTGGTCGGGTGATGGGGGAACGCCCGGGAATGCGGCTGACCGCCTACGACGGAAGCAGTTTCGGTGCGGCCGATCCCGAGGTCACCTTGCACATTCGTACTCCAGAGGCTGTCCAGTACTCCGCTTCCGCGCCGGGCGACCTCGGGTTGGCGCGCGCGTACATCAGCGGCGCTCT
>JBJMHG010000304.1:0-4578 GCA_045807485.1 Actinomycetes bacterium | reverse complement strand
CGCTGTACGGAGATGTTGCAGGGAATGCCTCCAGCTCTGACCGCATCGCTTCGGCAGTCGCGCCTGCGGGGGTCACGCCCAGTGTCGAGCTCGACTTCAGTACGTCGCACGGCATGTTCAGAGTGCAACGCACGCCGAAGCATGAGCGAGGCAAGCGGCGCGGCAACGGCACCACCATCGAGCACGCCTCAGCGAAGTTGTGGCGCCTGGTCAGCCCCGACGCCGACTCCGTTGGTGAACCGGTTTCCACGCGCATCGACGAAATCGGAGCTGAGATCGTCGACATCGTCGGTCTCAGCCGAGATCAGTTCGTGCAAACCGTTGTTCTCCCGCAGGGAGAGTTCGCGACGTTTTTGCGTGCTGACGCAGAGCATCGTCGTGAGCTGCTGCAGCGGCTCTTTGGCACCGAGGTATATGACCGTACTGTCGACCGGCTGGTCGAACAGCGACGAGTAGCCCGGCAACAGCGTGCGAGTGCTGCGACCTCAGTCCTCGGCGCAGTTCGTGCCTACGGTGGTGCGTCGGGGGCGTCCGCCGAAGATGAGGATGCACTGGTCGCCTTGCTCGAAACGGACTCGGAGCAGCTGCTGGTTGTGATGCAACAGCAGCTCGATGCCATCGCTGCTGCGGCGTCCGTCGCCAAAGCCAGTGCCGTTGAGCAAGCACGCCTCGCCACAAACGCGCGCGCCGAACTCGTCCAGCTGCAGACCCGCGACCGCGCTAAGCGCCGAGTGATCGAGCTTCAGGCTCAGCTGCATGCTCTAGACGCGGGTGCTGACGAGCTGTCGAACGATATCGAGCGGTTCAACCTTGCTGAAGAGGCCGCCCGGATCATGCCAGCGATCGATGGCTTGACCCAAGCACGCGAGCGGGCCCAGCACGCGCAGGGGAAGTTGGACGCGGCGCGTGCCCGATTGCCCCTGCCCGACCTCGCGGTCGACGACTGGCCCGATCAAGAGAGAGCTGTCACCAGCCTGGTCGCTGAGCTTGCCACCTACGTGGAGCTCGAGCAGGTGGTTACCGAAGGCAAGGCGCAGATTGCTGAGCTGCAATCCACCCACAGCGAGGTACAGCAGCGGCTGAATGAGCTGACAGGGGTCGTTGCAGCTACGCCAGACGAATTGGCTGACCTTCGACGGAGATTGACCGCCGCAGCAGCTGCCCAAGCAACACTTGGGCCTGCCCGCGATCGGCTCGAAAGCAGCAAACGGATGATGCGGGCGGCAGACGAGTTGCAGTCGTTGAGCCAAAACGTCGACAGCGTTCGCCAAAAGTGCGACGAACAACGACATACAGCACAGCGGCTGCTTCGCGACGAGGCGGCCCTGCGTAGCCGCTTCATCGACGGAATGGCAGGGCACCTGGCGTCGCAGCTGCGCGCCGATGAACCTTGCCCTGTGTGTGGCTCGTCCGAGCATCCGCGTCCGGCGGCGCGAGCCGCTGACGATGTCGAGCGCGCCACCGTTGACGCCGCTGCAGAAGCCACTGCCGCGGCGACTGTTCAGCTAGAGGCTTCGTTGCAAGAATTGGCGGCTCTCGAGTCCGCTGCCGCCGAGCTGCGTGGAATCGTGGGAGGCGTCAGTTCCGCCGAGGCACTTGACCTGGTGAACCTGGTCGAGGCAGAGGTCGCTGCAGGAATTGCCGCAGAGGCGGAGCACCTTCGACTCCAGAAGGCGGTGGCGGACGCTGAAGAGCAGCTGTCGGCCAATCGTGGCAAGCTTCTGGCGGTTCAGCAGCAGAGTGCCCGGCTCGAGGCGTCCATCGAGATCGCTGAGAAAAGCTTGCAGGACGATGAGAGGCGAATTGCTGCAGCAGCTGGCGACCACGCCACCGTCACAGCTCGTGTGCACGAGCTCGAAAAGCAGGCCGCGCTTTGGCGCACCGCCATTGACGCACTGGGCCACGTCGCGGCTGCGCAAGGCGATGTAGAGGTTCGATCCGCTGAAGTGGCGGTTGCTCTCGATGCGTCATGCTTCGCCACGAGTTCAGACGTGCACGAGGCCTTTCTCGCCATTGACCAGCGGCACCTGTTGTCTCAGTCGATCCAGCTCCGCAGGTCCGCTCGTGCGGCGTGCGAGGGCGAGCTGGGCTCACCGGAGCTTTCAAGAGTCGACGTGGCTGAGATGCTCGACCTCGAGGCAGCCACAGAGGCGGTCGAGATGGCAGAACTGGCCCTGCAAGAGGCCCAAGGTCACGACGGTCGATTTGCTCTGCGTGTGGCCGAGAGTCGCGCTCGAGCCGCCGAGGTGCAGACCAGCCTGTCCGCACAGCGAGCGGTGGACAAGTCGACCGCGGCAGTCATTCGCATGGCAGACCTGGTGAGCGCCAGCACCGCAGACAACGCCAAGTCGATGTCGTTGCCCACCTTCGTCCTGCGGGAACGGTTCGTCGACGTCGTCGCGTCCGCCAACAGTCGGCTCGCCACCATGAGCGACGGTCGGTTCCGGCTCGAACACGTCGAAGGCAAGCGAGGTAACGGCAAGTCGGGCCTCGAGCTGCAGGTTCGCGATACCCATACTGAGCATCCCCGCAGCCCCGCCACTTTGTCAGGCGGTGAGTCGTTCTACTGCTCGCTCGCCCTGGCCCTCGGCCTCGCCGATGTGGTGACGTCCGAGGCTGGCGGCGTCGACCTCGGCACGCTGTTCGTCGACGAGGGATTCGGTTCCCTCGATCCTGACACCCTCGACCAGGTGCTCGAGGTACTCCAGGGGCTGGCCACGAGTGGTCGTGCCGTGGGCATCGTGAGTCATGTGCCTGAGCTGAAAGAGCAGGTGGCAGAACGCATCTCGGTGGTGCCTAACCGTGACGGATCAAGCCGATTGATTGTCGCGGCGTAGCTATCGTGCCTCCTGAGACCCCGCCTCCTTTTCTGCGGCCTGATGTCACCGAACATGAACGTCGCGAGATCGAGGGCATGCTGGGGCCGATTCCCGACCTTGCCCTGTTGCGTCCGGTACGTGACGGTCGGGGCCGAGAGTTCCAGCGCATGGAGTTCCTCGGCGACTCCGTACTAGACGTGGTTCTCACCGTGCATCGTTGGATAGAGCCGGCGTGCGTCACCTGTGTCCAGCGACCGCACACTCCTGACGCCAGCGACCATCACCTCGCCGCCGTGGCAGCACGCGCAGGTCTGGGGAAGTGGCTGGAATGGCACGCCTCGCACGAACGGACCGCCGACCTGGTCGAGACGTGTGTCGCGGCGTGCTGGCTGACCGGACGTTGGCCCCAAACCGTCCAGTTCGTGAACGCAGTCGTACATCCCCTGGCTGAGCGCACGCTCGAAGCCCTGGTCAGCGGCGTCAGCGGCGATCCCGGACGCGCCGCGCGCCGAGTGGGATCAGCAGTTCTTGAGCTCGAGTCTGGTTGCCTTGTCTATCGCTCGATGCCGGACGTCGACGAGGGAGTCCTGTCCGAGTCACGTGCGCTCAGGCACGAGGCGACCGCGATTGCCAAACGAGCTCGCGATCTGGGCGAGGTCGCCGGACATCGCTTCGAGTCCCGTGACAACGACACGGTGCTCAGCCAAGTCGAGGATCTCGTCTCCGCAACGTTGGGAGCCTCTGGTGCAGACGCCGGCATGCAGTTGGCAGCCCGGTTTGTCGCGGGGAGCTCGGACTAGGCTGCCCGCGTGTCTGACGTCAGCGAATACGCGCACGACTACGTCTATCCGCCGGTTGTGGCTGGCCTTCTAGCGGCGTTCAAAGTGCTTGGGCTGCAGCTACGGGTCGAGGGCGCGCATCACGTGCCGCGCAACGGGCCAGCCGTGATGGCGTCCAACCACATCAGCCATCTCGACTTCATATTCGTTGGTTTGGGGGCTCGTCAGTCGCGGCGATACGTGCGGTTCATGGCCAAGGAGTCGATCTTTGCCAATCGCATCGCAGGGCCTCTGATGCGCGGGATGCATCACATCTCAGTCGATCGCAGCGCCGGCATGCAGAGCTTCCGAGACGCGATGGGTGCTCTCAAGCAGGGAGAGATCGTGGGGCTGTTCCCGGAGGCAACGATCAGCAGGTCGTTCGAGCCGAAGGAGTTCAAGTCGGGAGCCGAACGACTCGCCAAGGCCGGCAAGGCGCCGCTGATTCCGGTGGCGGTGTGGGGAACTCAGCGCCTCTGGACCTACGACGATCGGGCGTCACTGAAACAACGAGGCGTCCCGATCAGTGTCTACGTGGGGGAGCCGGTCGAGCCTTCGCTGCGAGGGGACGCCGCGAACGAAGAACTCCGCAGCCGGGTCATCGAGTTGGTGCATCGGGCACAGGACGAGTACCCCACCAACGGGGCCGACCAGTGGTGGCAGCCGGCGCGGCTCGGTGGAACCGCACCGGCTACCCCCTCCGAAGATCCCTCAGATCTTGGCTAGTGCGCGCCGCCCATGGGGCCAGCGTGCGCTGCTTCGTCCTTGGTGACTCCGATGGCGAACAAGGTGATGAAGAAGGCCAACACCATCAGGCCTGCCGAGACCTGGAACGCGGCGGTCCAGCCGTCTACCTGCGCAGGTAGCAACGCTTGTGGCAGAGGTTGACCTGGCACAGGCTCGGTGCCTCCGTTGGCCAAGAAGTCCGGCAGGATCTTCGC
>JBJMHG010000303.1:0-9026 GCA_045807485.1 Actinomycetes bacterium | reverse complement strand
GAGTATCAGGTCAGCGGACTCTTCTCGTTAACAGCGGTCATAGTGGCGGTGAGCGCTTCGACGCGGTGGACCGTGGCCGCTTCGGTGGCCGCCATGACCGCGGCTGCGGCGTCCGGATTGTGGCACGACAATGTAGGTGAGTCGGTTTGGTTGCTGAGGTTGCTCGGATGCCTGGTTGGTTGCGTAGCCGCGATCCTCGCTGCCTGGCGCATGGAGCGTTATCGGCACGTGTTGGGGCACACGACCTCGCTGGCACACGCTTTGCTCGATGCCTTAGCGGTGGAACTGACAGGCGCTCGCACGGTCAAAGAAGTAGCGAACGGTTTTGTGGGGGAGGCAGCGAACCATTTGAGTGCTGCCTCGGCCATGGTGTTCGTCTTGAACGACGACAACGTGATGCGATCGATCGTCTGGATGGGACGCAGCGGGCCGGTGGCAGACCAATATTCAGAGTTCCCACTCGACGCCGACCTCCCCGGCGCGGTGGCCGCGCGGAGCCGTACGCCGAGGCATTTCCGCAACCGTGTCGCCATCGAGAAGGCCTTCCCTAAGTTGCGCGGCTACTACGCCGACGACCGAAGTTTGCACGTGTTGCCGCTCGTGTATCAGGCAGAGCTGATCGGACTGCTTGCGCTTACCTTCCCGGTCGAGGTCATCTCTACCCGCGAGGAGGAGGGACTGCTGGAGTCGCTGAGTGGTGCACTGTCAGCGGCGATTTCGCGCGCGCGGACCCTAGAAGCCATTGACGCTTCGGCACATCGCACGCAGCTTCTCTTTGAGGCTTCGCTCTCGCTGCCTCGTACTCTTGACGTCGACAGCACTCTCGTCGAGGCGAGCCGGCTACTGGTGCCCCGCTTGGCCGATTGGTGCGTCATCCACCAGCTGAAGGACGGCCAGCTCGTTCCATCTGTTGTTCAACACCGCGACCCGGACACCACCTCCTGGGCGTGGGCAATGCGCGACGCCTTCCCAACTGACATGGACGCCACATCGGGCGCCGCAGCTGTAGTCCGCACCGGCCGCAGCGAGGTGTATCCCTTCGTTCCGCGGGAGCTGCTCGACGAGGCAGCCATCAGCGACGAGCACGCTCAGGTCTTGCACCGGCTTGGCATGGTGAGCGCCGTTATAGCCCCAATCCGGGGGCGAGACGGCATCACCGGCGCCATCAGTCTCGCCTACGCCGAATCGGGACGCCGGTACACCGAAGACGACATGCAATTCCTTGAAGACGTTGCCAGTCTGCTGGGCCTGGCACTCGAGACAGCGACAACGGTAAGGAGACAAGCCGAGCGCCTCACTGACGTCATGGCGATAGCTGAAGCAGCGCAGCTGGCGATCCTGGCGCCGCCGCCTGCCCGCATCGGACCGGCACGGTTGAGTGCTCGATACCTCAGTGCTGCAGAGGAGGCGCACGTCGGCGGCGACTTCTATGAAGCCATTCCCACCCTTGGACGCGTTCGGCTGCTGATCGGCGACGTTCGTGGCAAAGGACTTCCTGCTGTACGTACCGCCACCATCGTCATGGGGGAGTTTCGGTCAACCGCGAGCCAGGAGCCTGATGTACAAGCGCTGGCCAAACGGCTGGACCAGCAGCTGAGAGCCTGGCTCGTCGACGACGAGGAGTTTGTGACCGCCTGCCTGGTGGATCTCGGCCCTGACGGTACGTATGAAGCGGTCACCTGCGGACATCCGCCGCCGTTCCATGTCTCCGGAGGGGATTGGCAGCCGCTGGAGCTTGAGCCGGCACCGCCGTTGGGCATTGGGGTGGATCCGGTAGTAGGTCGGGGCCGGCTCGCACAGGGCGATCGGTTGTTCCTCTACACCGACGGGCTTCTCGAGGCGAGGAAACCTGACGGGCATTTCTTCGACCCTGACGAACTGCGGTCATTGGCGGCACGTGAGCCGTTCGACTCCGTCCTCGACGCGATCCTGCGGCGACTTCACGAGATGACCTCTGAGCGCCTGCGCGATGATCTGGCATTGTTCTTGGCCGAATACGACCCGCAGGATGGCTCGCCTCGCTAGAGGGCCGCGGCCGAATCTGAGGCTGTCAGAGTTGGTCCCGCCTAAGCCGGTGGGAAGTTCGAGTCGACCTTCCAGGCCCCTGAGTCGTTGGAGTCACCCGGCTGCGTCTTGTTGTGGACGCCGAGTGCTGGGCAGTCGTTCGGAATGTTGGGGCAGAAGACTGCGTCTGCATCACCACCACCGCGAATGTGGGTAACCGCGCCCCAGGCGATGTATGAGCCGGGTGAAGAGTCAGTCGCCAGTGTGCAGGTCTGCCCAGGATTCGCCGCACCTGTGTCAGCAGAGCAGTCGGGGACGCCGTCGTGGTTGCCGTCTGAGAATGGCGCGTTCGCGTCCATGGTGAATGCGACGGCGAGCAAGTACTCGCTACCGGGTAGCAGGCGTCCGTTCAGCTTGACGTCCACCCGCGACTCTGGCGAGGAGAGCCTGCCGTCCGCTCCGATTGCGATACGCGCGGTCGTGGCGGGGTCGACGAGTGAGAACCCCGTGATCGTGTGACCGCTGCCAGGTCCGTGACCGGTGTATGGCGTGACCTGCGTGATGCTCGATCCAGCCGGTGCAACGAGCACGTTCCGAATCTGGCGAAGCGGCCTGGTCCCCTGGTTGAGCCACTGCGTGAGCACCCATTGCGTTTCGTTCGGACGGCACACGAAGTTCTGGCAGTCGGCGTCCGCTCCCGGCATGCGGTAGCCCGGCGAGAGCCGCATTGCAGGATCTTTGCTCATGCTTGCCAAGGGGTCGGTGGTGTAGCTGCCATAACCCGTACCGACCCAGTCAGGAGTAAGGCCCAGCGACGCGGTACCTCCCGCGCTCGCTGTCGCGGACAACAGCTGGTTGTCGACCCGAAAGTCTTGATCTGCCCCGGCACCAGCGCCGGGGTCAGGGCACGACGTCGTGTATGTCGATCCGGAGGATGGGCCCGAGTAGGCGCTGCGACACTGCGACCGGAACCATCCAGCGTCCGCCCTGACGTTTACCGTGCCACTGATCCCCGAAAGCACGTATATACCGCTCGCGTCACTGATCGCTGTGTGACTTCCGGATCGGAACACGACGCCGGGAAGGGTTGGCTCGCCTGCGTCGTGCACTCCGTCGTCGTCCAGGTCTCGATACACGACGCCGATGATCGTGTCACTCGTGGCGGACGCGGTACCGACACCCAGCGGGATCATCGATGACAGAGCTAAGCCCACCACCAGGACGGCGCGCCACAGGGCGCGCCGAGTAGAGACCTCATCCACACCGAAATGGTCACACACGGAGTAACCGGCTCGGGGCCAAGCGGGATCCTCTCACCCGATTGCAGGGCCAACAGATCTACTGTCCAACAGAACCAGTGTTCAGCCGGGAGTCACCCCGAAGGTGGCCAAGAACCTGAGGTCGTCCCTCTGGTCGATGCGGTAACCACCCGTGCCATCGGTACAGGTCGGACTGATACCGAACGACGTAACCGCGACGATCGTCGTGGTCGGTTCGAGGAAGATCGGCCCACCCGAGTCACCGAAGCAAGTGCCTCCAGTGCTGGTCTTGCCGCTGTTGTTCGAGAACTTCGCCGAGATGCCTTTGCCGGCACCACCGACACCGTTGAGGTTGATCAGCTTCATCTCGGCCTTGCGCCGTGTGTCACCGCCGATCGAGCTGTTCAGTTTTGAACCCTCGAGGCCGTAGCCCACCGGCTGGAACCGAAGATGCGACTTCTCCTTGACAAGCGAGTCGAGCAGACCCAACTCAGGCAGCTGCCCGAATGTGTTGGAAGCGACCGGCTGATCGAGCTCGAGCACGCCCATGTCGTGCACCCAGAATGTGTTGTCGTCGTACTGAGGATGCGGGTACGCGGTTGCCTCGAGCCACTGTGGTGACGCGTCGAGCGCGGCTGACCAGTCCTCGTAGCGCTGCTGGTTGCGATCGGGGATGTAGTTGGTGCTCGGTGGCAGCATCGAGAAGTCGGGCGCCTCCGAGAAGTTGATCCATACGTCAGTGCCGCCAGAGCCGTCGCCTGCGCCGGCCGTCGTCGACTTGCCCTCCAAGCCAATCGCGCTGGTGCAGTGACCAGCGGTCAAAACGACCGTCGGACTGAGAAGCGTGCCACTACAGGTGAACCAACCACCGGGGTCATCGAATCGCGAGTCGATGTCGTCCGGTTGGTAGAACAGGAGCTCGCCAACGTAGGGGTGCTCCCCGTTGTCGGGCTCACCGTTGATGATCGCCTGGGCGGGGGTGGCCAAGCCGACCATCGCTGCGATCGCGACGATCGCGATCAAGATTTTCTTCCGCATCGGGATCCTTCCGAGGGATGAGATGTCAGGACAAACCGCGCCGACGCCGCCCAACTTGCGGCAGCGTCGGTCGTTCGACGGTAACCCCGAGCGCACTTGGCCGCATGCGATCGCAGTAATCGATAACTTGAAGGCCAACGTTGCGACTCCACGGCTTCTCACGGCATCGGTGATCATCACCGGTATCCAAGATCAGATCACGGTGTTGGCGTGTGACAGATCGGTTTCTGCGCCGGAAGCACGACGCTGCTGGCTTCGGCCTGGCGCGAGCTGATCACTTTGTCGAAGTCGGGACCCAGCCACAGCAGTACCGTCGCACTCTTGGTCTTCGGAACTTCAAGCAGCTCAGACCCAGGCACGTAGGACGCCACTGTGAGCGCGGACGCGAGGTCGCGGCCTGCATACCGCACCTGCGCTACGCCGGTCTTGAGCGGACGCGCTGTGTTTCCAATGTCGGTGATGTCAAAGCCGTCCGCGGCAAGCGCATCGGCTGTATCCACGGCGAGTCCCGGGCGTGCGGTGCCATTCGCGACCTCGACGGATACGGCGTCCGCGGGAGGTACGGACTTGGGGGAAGCGAGAGTCGGAGTGCGGCACACCTCAACTGGTCGGGCGGCGGACGGTGAGGGTGCATCATCGTGGAACCAGCGCCAAGTGACGTATGCGCCGCCTGCAACCGCCGCGAGCACGGCGAGGACCGCGACAACTTTCGGCCACCTGCGACGACTGCGCGACCGTCCGCGCCGCCTACCGCCAGAGCCCACCGGCGTGAACATGGTCATCGAGGCACCCTACGTCGACTCGCAGTGTCGATCGGGTGTGATCACAAGCACCGGAGTTTCCGTCACCGTGATGCCATCAAGTGGTGCCTTGGCGGAGGATGCGGGATTCGAACCCGCGAGGGGTTGCCCCCAACACGCTTTCCAAGCGTGCGCCATAGGCCACTAGGCGAATCCTCCGCCGGAGAGGTTACCGCCGAGCGCCACGGGGTGAGCACTCGACCGGTGCGTAGACTAGGCACTCGACCCCTCGTGCGGCGTCATCTCTCTGAACTCCCCCAGGGCCGGAAGGCAGCAAGGGTAGGCGGGCTCTGGCGGGTGTGCGGGGGGTCCCTTTCTGTCTGGCGTGACGGCTAGTGTCGTGTTCGTGTCGACCGCCCTCTACCGCCGCTACCGCCCTGAGCGGTTTGCCGACCTGATCGGGCAAGAGCACGTCACCGAGCCCCTGATGCAAGCGCTGGCCCACGACCGGGTCACGCACGCCTATCTCTTTTCCGGCCCCCGAGGCTGCGGCAAGACCACGTCTGCCCGAATCCTGGCTCGCTGCCTCAACTGCGAGAAAGGCCCGACGCCCGAGCCATGCGGCGAGTGTCAGAGCTGCCGTGATCTCTCACGCGGAGGGCCGGGCAGCATCGACGTGATCGAGATAGATGCTGCCAGCCATGGTGGTGTTGACGATGCTCGCGAACTGCGCGACCGAGCCTTCTTTGCTCCGGCGTCCTCGCGTTACAAGATTTACATCATCGACGAGGCACACATGGTCTCGACGCAGGGCTTCAACGCGCTCCTGAAGGTGGTCGAAGAACCGCCGGAGCACGTCAAGTTCGTCTTCGCGACGACTGAGCCCGAAAAGGTCATCGGAACCATTCGTTCTCGCACCCACCACTATCCGTTCCGCCTTGTCCCGTCGCGCATCCTCGAGGACTACCTCGCCATGGTGTGTGAATCTGAGAAAGTGTCGGTCGAACCTGGCGTCCTAGCCTTAGTCGTCCGGGCCGGTGCTGGATCAGTTCGTGACTCGTTGAGTGTGCTCGACCAGTTGATTGGCGGCGCGGAGCACCAAGAACTCACCTATGAGCGCACTGTTCAGCTGCTGGGGTTCACGCCTGCTGCGCTCCTCGACGACATCGTCGATGCCATCGCCGACGGCAACGGAACTGGCCTGTTCGGAGTAGTCGACTCCATCATCGACGCTGGTCTCGATCCCGAGCGATTCATGAAAGACCTCTTGGAACGTTTCCGCGACCTGGTGATGATCGCCGCCGTCGAGGACGCCTTCGAACGGCGCCTCGTGGGTGGGTCCGACGACCAGCGCCTGCGCCTTCAGTCTCAGGCTGACCGCATCGGGCTGGCTGCGCTGACGCGTTGCACCGAGTTGGTCGCGACCGGGATCGCAGATATGAAGGGTCCGACGCCGCCGCGACTGCACCTCGAGCTGGTGTGCGCGAAGCTGCTGCTGCCGGGCGCTCACAGCGACGAGCTCAGCCTGGCCGCGCGGCTAGACCGCATCGAGCGACGCATGGCCATTGCCGGCAGTGCTGAGGCTGGCGCAGCAGCCGCCACAGAGTCGGCACCCAAAGCACCTCAGCAGTCTTCGCGTAGCCGGTCGACGAGATCCACGCCGAAGTCAGAGACAAAGGCGCAGTCGAAGCCGACGCCAACTACCCCCGAGCCAGAAGGGCAGGGATCGACGGCGGACGCCTCGAAGCCCCAACCTCAGCCGACTGTCTCCAACGCGTCCGAGAATGTCGTCGTGGTCGAAGTGACGGAGACCCAGCCGTCAGGCTCCGCGAGCGCCGGTCAAGAACTCCAAGAGCTGCGACGCATGTGGCCGGCGGTTCTCAATCGTGTGAAGGACTATCGCAAGGTCACCTGGGCGCAGCTCTTCGAGAAGTCCGACGTCCTTGGTGCTGATGCCAAGCAGCTGCACGTGGGGCTCCGCGATGTTGGATCGCATCGCGCCTTTTCTCAAGGAGGTCATGACGAGATCGTCCGGCAGGCATTGATCGACGTTGTCGGCCTCGACCTCACGGTCGTCGCAGTGCTCGACCCGAGCGTGAGCATGTCCTCAGCCTCAGTCGCGGCTCCCGAGGTGAGCGGCCCAAAGCCGAGCGCCGCACCAGCAGCAGCAGCCGAAGCGCGGGCCGCCGCCGCGGCGGTGGACGGGCCAGTCGTGGGTCGAGATCGGCCCAGCGGATCCGGCGAGGAGGAGGTACACGCCGACGACCCAGATGCGGACGATCTGGGGCTGTCCGGTGCAGAGTTGATTGCGCAGCAGCTCGGAGGCACTGTGATCGGAGAGATCGAGCACAGTTGACACCGTAGTGACGATGAACCACCAGAACTGCTGCCAGAAGAAAGTGGTGACCGGAGTGCGTCATGACTGAGGGCATGCCCGACATGTCGGCGCTGTTGGCGCAGGCTCAACAGATGCAGGCGCAGCTTGAGGCTGCGCAGCAACAATTGGACGCCGAGCGTGTCACCGGCGACGCCGGCGGCGGTCTCGTGTCAGCCACGGTCACCGGAACCGGCGAGCTGGTGGGCCTCGTCATCGACCCCCAGGCGCTCGACGCCGACGACACCGAGACGCTGGCAGATCTGATTCTGGCGGCCTATCGCGATGCGTCATCTCAAGCGTTGGATCGACAGCAGTCGGCAATGGGCCCATTCGCCCAAGGCCTCGGCGGGCCGCCGGGGATGTGACGGCATGTACGAGGGAATAGTTCAAGATCTGATCGACGAACTTGGTCGGCTACCAGGCGTGGGCCCCAAGTCTGCTCAGCGCATCGCCTTTCATCTGCTGGCGGCGGATCCGGTCGACGTCAAGAGACTGGCTGAGGTCCTTCTCGAGGTGAAGGCGAAGGTTCGGTTCTGTCGTATTTGCGGAAACGTGGCCGAGGCAGATGAATGCCGAATCTGCCAAGACCCACGTCGCGATCTCGCGGTCATATGTGTGGTCGAAGAGCCCAAGGACGTCGTGGCCGTCGAACGCACCCGTGAGTTTCGCGGCCGCTACCACGTGCTCGGTGGGGCAATCAGCCCAATCGAGGGAATCGGCCCCGACGACCTGCGTGTCAAAGAGTTGATGACCCGGCTTGCCGACGGCACTGTCACTGAGCTCATCATCGCTACAGATCCCAACCTCGAGGGTGAGGCCACGGCTACCTATCTGGCGCGATTGGTCAAGCCAATGGGGTTGACGGTGTCGCGACTGGCGAGTGGACTACCCGTAGGTGGCGATCTCGAGTATGCCGACGAAGTCACTCTCGGGCGCGCCTTCGAAGGCCGCCGCAGCTTAGAGGTGTAGACATCGTGGGTTGGGATTGCACCAGATCCCCTGTGCAGTGAGGTGAAAGTGACCACAGCGTCCGGTAAGCGCATGACGGATGATGTCGACGAGCTCACAGCCGACATCGCAGACCAGATCGAGAGCTTCTTAATTGCGCTCGGCGCTGTGGCACGTGGAGACTTTCCTGGAGGCACTCTGTCGATCCTTCTGCTCGAGGTGTCGCAGCTGCTTCTGGCAGGTGGACGCTTGGGTGCAGTTGTCGATGTCGTCCCTACCGAGCGTTTCGAGCCTGACGCCGGTGTTGACCCAGATGCTGATGGCCTTCGCGAGCGACTCGCCGAGCTGCTCGGACCAGCCAACGAGTACGTCGAGGTCTTCGATCCGTACGCGGGTGAAGTTGACATCGTGAACTCGCACTTGTCCGACGACCTCTCTGATGTGGCGGCCGACCTGTTTCACGGGCTGGCGCACTACAAGGCCGGGCGCTCGAACGAGGCAATGTGGTGGTGGCAGTACTCCTACCTGGCCAACTGGGGCTCTACGGCGAGCTCTGCGCTCAGAGCGCTGCACTCGGCGGTTGCGCACACGCGGCTGGACGAGGGCGCAGATCACTGACCGCGAAGTACCCGTCGGGCTCCTGGACGGACGTTTCTAGCT
>JBJMHG010000302.1:0-10916 GCA_045807485.1 Actinomycetes bacterium | reverse complement strand
GAGGCTGCACTTCAGCAGCTGTGGCGTGACTTCAAGGACACCGCTGAGCAAAGCCTGCGCGAGCGGTTGATCCTGCATTACTCGCCGCTGGTCAAGTACGTCGCCGGCCGGGTTGGAGTAGGCCTGCCCCCCAACATCGAGCAAGCCGACCTGGTTTCCTACGGAATCTTCGGTCTCATCGACGCGATCGAAAAGTTCGACCTCGAACGTGCGATCAAGTTCGAGACGTACGCCATCAGCCGCATTCGTGGGGCGATCATCGACGAGCTACGCGCCATCGACTGGATCCCGCGTTCGGTTCGCTACAAGGCCCGCGAGGTCGAGAAGGCATATGCCGCCCTCGAGGGGAAGCTGCACCGCACTCCGACCGAGCCCGAAGTGGCCCAGGAAATGGGCATCACGTTGGACGAGCTGCGCACGATCTTCAGCCGGGTCTCCTTCGTCAACGTCGTCGCGCTCGACGAGTTGTTGAACGTCGGCGGCGACAAAGGCGACAAGCTCAGCCTGGTCGACACCCTTGAGGACACCAAGGCAGAAGACCCGGTCGCAGCGTTCGAGTCCGAAGAGACCAAGTACCTGCTCGCCAAGGCGATCAATCAGCTTCCGGAACGCGAGAAGATCGTCGTCACGCTGTACTACTACGAGGGCCTGACGCTGGCCGAGATCGGCCAGGTGCTGGGCGTCACCGAGAGTCGGATCTGCCAGATGCACACCAAAGCAGTGTTGCAGCTGCGGGGACGTTTGGCCGACCCAGTCGACTAGCGGACAGCACTGATCGGGTGCGGGATCCGACTACGCCCTAGCAGCAGGGACGGGCTTGGCGCTCAGCCAGGTGAAGTCGTCGACGAGCCCCTGGATGCCACCCAGAGAGACCTCGGAGAGGGCTTGGTCCAGGTCCGTGTACGTCAGTCGGCGTGCGCGGAAGTGTTGGTGCCAGGTCTCAGCCTCCCCTTGGTACGCAACGGTGGCGTCCAAAAGTCCCTCGCGACGTTCGTGCACCGAGAGCGTCACGGAGAACCGAGGTGTCCTGTTGCCTGGACGCCTGCCGCGAGCCCGTCGAACCACTCGGGTGGGTGCCACTGAATGACCACCTGGCCGGTGCGTTTGACGTGGCGAGCGGCCGCCGCCAGGAGTGCCCGCCGGGTCTCCTCTGTCGGTGTGTTCACCAGGTGGCTGGCGAGGAGCACGACGTCGAAACTCTCCCAGAGATCTAGATCCTCGATGCGCGAACACACAGGTCTCGCACGCTGGACGTGGTCGAGCATCTCCTGGGACGCGTCAACGGCAAGGACCTCGAATCCGCGGCTTGCCAAAGGATCGGCTATGCGGCCGGCCCCGGCACCCAGGTCGAGTATCGATCCACCATCGGGGCAGCGGGCGGCCACGAGGTCTGCTTCACCAGCGTCGGGGAGTTGTGCATAGACCCGAACTGGGCAGCCGTCTCCGGTAACGGGCCCTCCGCCTGCGTTCGCCGGCGTCATGGGTCGATTGTCCCTCTGCTGTCGAAAGAAGGAGGAGGGTCAACCGGGAGCAGCACGATCAGGCCAGCGGTCGGTGCCAGCAGACTTCGGGGATCTATGTACTCGTCGCCGCGTCGGGCTCCCCAGTGCAGGCAGGTCGTGGCCAGACAATGCCCGAACCCGGCCACCGTGCCGATGGGGTCGCCGGCTTGAACCCGGTCTCCGACTCGCACGATCGGGATTACCGGTAGGTATGTGGTGCGAGTAACGCCACGGTGCTGCACCACGACTACTGGTCGCCCGGCCACCTGACCGGCGACTGTCACGGTCCCTGTTCGGGACGCCGAGACGACCTGACCCACGGTCGCTGCCAGGTCGATCCCGCGATGACCGGCGGCGTAAGGCTCTGGGTCCTCGAACTCGGTCACGATGGCGGTTGGAGGAACCGGCCACTGGCCTTCGTCCGGCGGTGCGCTCTGTGTGCGGGCTCTGTCATCGGCGGCGGGACCTACTTCGGTGGTGATCATGGTCGGTACGGCGAGCACGGTCAGGGACGCCGCGAGCGCACCGAGGGCAAGAGGGGTCATGGGGACCAGGCTCCTGGGCGTTGAGGCTCAGGGGGCTCTGAGCTGGCCCAGCTGTGGATCTTCCGCACGCGGCTCTCGGATGTGGAGGAGCTGTTCGACGAATGGGTCGGGCCAGAGTAGGTCGGGCAAGAGCCGACCCCGTAGACTTGCCGAAGCACCACTCCCTGGATTCAGGGTCGGTGACTTCGCATGCTCGTCCCGCTCGGCTCCGGTGATCATCACCAGGTGTCGGGGGTTGGCCGCTCGGTCCAGCTGGTCTCTGACCGCCTGGCAGGCCGCGACAGGCATCAGGGTCCACGGAACCCCGTGGACGACGAACCGAGTGACCGCGCACCCGCGCGGGTGAGGAGAGCGCGGCCATGGCCGTCGTCACCATGAAGCAGCTGCTCGAGAGCGGCGTCCACTTCGGGCATCAGACCCGGCGATGGAACCCGAAGATGAAGCGATTCATCTTCACCGAGCGCAACGGTATCTACATCATCGACCTGCAGCAGTCGCTGGCGTTCATCGATCGGGCGTTCGAGTTCGTGAAAGAGACCGTGGCTCACGGCGGCAGCGTGATGTTCGTCGGCACCAAGAAGCAGGCTCAAGAGTCGATCGCCGAGCAGGCAACGCGGGTCGGTATGCCGTACGTGAACCAGCGCTGGTTGGGCGGGATGCTCACGAACTTCCAGACCGTGCACAAGAGGCTCCAGCGCCTCAAGGAACTCGAAGAAATCAACTTCGACGACGTCGCCGGGTCAGACCGCACCAAGAAAGAGCTCTTGATCCTGCGTCGCGAGAAGGACAAGCTCGAACGCACCCTCGGCGGTATCCGCGACATGTCCAAGATCCCCAGTGCTCTGTGGCTGGTCGACACCAACAAGGAGTCGATTGCCGTCGACGAGGCCAAGAAGCTCGGCATCCCTGTGGTGGCCATTCTTGACAGCAACTGTGATCCCGACGACGTCGACTATCCGATCCCGGGCAATGACGACGCGATTCGGTCGGTGGCGCTCCTGACTCGAGTGATCGCGGACGCTGCGGCCGAAGGTCTGGTCGCGCGTGCCGGTGCCGCCAGTGGTGACGCCAAGCCCGCCAGCGCAGAACCAGGCTCCGCCGAGCCTTTGGCCGAGTGGGAGCGCGAGCTCCTGTCCGGTGAAACTGTCGCGCCGGTGACCCAGCCGGTGACCCCGTCACTTGCCTCGCCGGTATCCCAGCCGGCATCGGCGTCCGACCCGGCCTGAGTTCCACCACGCCACACGCTCGCCTTTGAGCGTCGGCAAACGTCTGCAGGTCAGCAGCACGGTCAACAAGCAGGGAAGGAATCATGGCGAACATCAGCGCCGCCGACGTCAAGCGCCTCCGTGAGGCCACCGGCGCCGGGATGATGGACAGCAAGAAGGCACTCGAGGAGGCCGAAGGCGACTTCGACCAGGCCGTCGAGCTGCTTCGAATCAAGGGCGCCAAGAGCCTCGGCAAGCGCGCCGAACGGACCGCCGCGAACGGCTTGGTCGCCTCGGTCGACGGTGCCCTGGTCGAAATCAACTGCGAGACCGACTTCGTCGCCAAGAGCGAGCAGTTCCAGCAGCTGGGTGCTCAGGTGGTTCAGGCGGCTGCTGCGTCGAAGCCGTCCACCGGCGACGAGCTGGCCGCAGCGAGCCTTCCCGACGGACAGACCGTTCAGCAGGCCATCGACGGCCTTGCCGCGGTGATCGGCGAGAAGCTCGTGCTCGGCCGTGTCGCTGTCTTCGACGGCACCACCACGGTCTACCTGCACAAGCGCGCGAGCGACCTGCCCCCGTCGGTTGGGGTGCTGGTCGAGTACCAAGGGGGCACCGAGGACGCCGCGCGTGGCGCTGCCATGCAGGTAGCGGCTATGCGCCCGCAGTACCTCGAGCGAGCCGAGGTTCCCACCGACGTCGTCGAGAACGAGCGGCGGATCGCCGAGGCCACCGCCCGCGAAGAGGGCAAGCCTGAAGCAGCTCTACCCAAGATCGTGGACGGCCGACTGAATGGGTTCTACAAGCAGGTAGTTCTGCTCGAGCAGCCCAGCGTCCAGGACAGCAAGAAGACCGTGCAGCAGGTTCTGAGCGAGGGCGGGGTCACTATCACCCGCTTCGCCCGTTTCGAGGTCGGCTCGGTCTGAGGCACACTTCCCCACAGACCGCCACAGCGGGACGACCGTGGGCGGGCCTGGGTCAGCAGGACGAGGTGAGGAGCGCGGCGAATGGCGAGCACACCGAGTGGTCCATATCGACGGGTGCTCCTGAAGCTGTCTGGTGAAGCCTTTGCCGGTGACGGTGGCTTGGGGGTCGACCCCGACGTCGTAGCGGCGATCGCCCGGCAGATTGGTGACGTCATGGCGTCCGGCGTGCAGGTGGCCGTCGTCATCGGTGGCGGCAACTACTTCCGCGGCGCCGAGCTCTCACAACGCGGCATGGACCGCTCGCGTGCTGATTACATGGGCATGCTCGGAACCGTCATGAACTGCCTCGCGCTCCAAGACTTCCTCGAGAAGGCCGGAGTCGAGACTCGGGTGCAGACCGCGATCACGATGGGGCAAGTGGCCGAGCCATACGTGCCGCGGCGCGCCATCCGCCACCTGGAGAAGGAGCGCGTGGTCATCTTCGGAGCGGGTCTGGGAGCGCCGTACTTCTCGACTGACACGACGGCTGCGCAGCGCGCCCTCGAGATCTCCGCTGAAGTGGTTTTGATGGCCAAGAGTGTCGACGGTGTCTACGACGACGATCCGAAGAAGAACCCTGATGCTGTGCGGTTCGACCGAGTGAGCTTCGACGAAGCACTAGCGCGCGGCCTCAAGGTTGCCGATGCGACCGCGTTCAGTCTCTGCCGCGACAACTCGCTGCCGATCATCGTCTTCAACCTGATGGAAGAGGGCAACATTGCTCGCGCCGTCCGGGGTGAGAAGATCGGCACGCTCGTCGCGCAGGACGCCTGACCGCCGAGCGGCGATCCAGAACCAAAGATGACCGAGGGATTGGGTGACAGTCGATGATCGCGGACACCATGCGTGAGGCCGAGGAGAAGATGGGGAAGGCCATCACCGTGGCCAAGGAGGATTTCTCTGCGATCCGGACCGGACGCGCGAACCCGGCAATGTTCAACAAGATCCTCGCTGACTACTACGGGACACCAACCCCGGTGAACCAGCTTGCATCGTTCCAGTCGCCCGAGCCGTCGCTCATGGTCGTCACGCCGTACGACAAGGGCGCATTGGCGGCGATCGAAAAGGCAATCCGTGACTCCGATCTCGGCGTCAACCCCGTCGATGATGGCAACGTCATCCGAGTTCCGTTCCCTCCGCTGACTGAAGAGCGCCGCAAAGAGTTCACGAAGGTCGCCAAGCACAAGGCCGAGGACGCCCGCGTCGCGCTTCGAAACATCCGACGTCACGCCAAGGACGTCCTGGAAGCGCTGCAGAAGGATGGCGAGGTCGGAGAGGACGATGTGCGCCGCGCCGAGAAACAGCTGGACGACGTAACGCACAAGTTCACAGCGCAGATCGACGACCTACTCAAGCACAAGGAAGCTGAGCTCCTCGAAGTCTGAGGTCAGCACTTGACCCCGGCTCGTGCCCACGCCCATGGATGACAGCGCCTCGCACGCCAGGCGACGTTCGGGGCGGAACGTTCCCGTTGCCACCGCCGTCGGCGTCGCTTTGGCGGCGCTGGTGCTCCTCACCCTGTACACCGTCACGTTCCTCTTTGTTGCGCTAGTCACGCTCGCAGTGATGCTCGGGGTCTTCGAGGTGTGCCGTGTCCTCGGTCGTCGTGGAGTCGACGTCCCGCTCGTTCCAGTCGTCGTCGGAGGGGCAGCGATGGTGGTTGCTGCGTATGTCGATGGGACCGACGCGTTGACCGCCGCCCTCGTTCTGACGATCGTCGCCATGACGGCATCCCGCGTGTTCGCGCCCGCCCCCGAGCGACTGGTGAAAGACGTAGTCGTGGGAACTTTTGTCGCCGTGTATGTACCCCTTCTGGCCGCGTCAGCGGTGCTCATGGCTGCGGCCGACGACGGTGCTGACCGGATCGTGGTGTTCATCGTTGCCGTGGTTCTGAGCGACACCGGTGGTTTCGCCGCGGGTGTGCGGTTCGGTAGGCACCCGATGGCGCCGACGGTGAGCCCGAAGAAGTCATGGGAGGGGTTGGCCGGGTCGTTGGTGGCCGCGATTGTGGGTTCAGCGATCAGCGTGCCCATCCTGCTCGGTGCGCAATGGTGGCAGGGAGCGCTGGTTGGGGTAGTTGCCGTGGCGACGGCGACTGCCGGCGACCTCGCTGAGTCGATGCTCAAACGCGACCTCGG
Organism: Actinomycetes bacterium; assembly: GCA_045807485.1. Taxonomy (GTDB): domain Bacteria; phylum Actinomycetota; class Actinomycetes; order JAHEKZ01; family JAHEKZ01; genus JAHEKZ01. The sequence goes on along the minus strand of JBJMHG010000302.1, from coordinate 4,564 downwards.
CGTCAAGGACATGGGCAACCTTCTGCCGGAGCACGGCGGAATCATGGATCGGCTCGACTCGCTGCTTCCTACCGCGCCGGTGATGGCGCTGGTGCTGGCCGCCATCACGTCGTAGTGCGAGCCCGCCCGAGTTGGTCGACCGACCCGCTCGCGCGGTGCCAAGGGCGGCTGGCCCGATGGGGAATGATGCGGGTATGACTCTCGCGGCCAAGGCCCCAGACGAGCGCAGGCGGCGCATCTTGGCGGCGGCCATCGTGGTGCTGAGAGAACGCGGCTTCTCCGGTACGAGGGTTGCCGACATCGCGGCCACAGCCGGAACCAGTCCCGCTCTCGTCTTGTACCACTTCAGCAGCCTCGCTGAGGTGCTGGTGGCGGCACTTGGCTCCATCGAGGACGACTACTACGCAGAGCTGGCCAGTCATGAAGGGGACGACCCACGTGACCTGCTCGGCTTGATGGGAGCGCTGAACGCGGAAGTCGGTCCTGCGTTCGGCGACTGGCAGCTCTGGCTCGAGGTCTGGGTCCGCGCGCTTCACGACGAGCGAATCGACCAGTTGCGCCGAGCATCAGACGAGCGGTGGCGACAAGCGATCCGTGAGGTCATCGACGCAGGCGTCGACAAAGGTCTGTTCCGGGTGGAAGACGCCGACGGGGCAACGTTGCGCATCGCGTCGCTTCAGGACGGTTTGGCGGTACAGGCAGTTCTTGGCGGTGCTGATCTCACGCCCGAGTCGATGTCACGAGAGTGGTTGATCGGAGTCGCGCACGAGCTCGGAGTCGACCCAGAAGATCTCGCGAAACGCATGCGCGTCGACAAGAAGTCGCCCTCGATGGCCAGCCCTAATGGCACCTGATCCCGGCGAGCTGACGCTGGTTTCACCTCGGCGCGGCAAGCCGCCAGTGCATCTTGCAGATCTCGACGTCGCAGCTCGACGCGCATGGCTGAGTGAGCTTGGCCAGCCAGCTTTTCGGGCCGACCAAATCTCACGCCACTACTTCGAACGACACGAAGACGATCCAGAGCTGATGACTGATCTGCCCGCCCATGGGCGGCACGAGTTGATTGCGACGGTGCTCCCGCGCCTGCTCACACCGGTGCGATCTCTCACGTGCGATGAAGGCACCACCGTCAAGAACGTCGTGAAGCTGGGCGATGGTTCCATGGTCGAGTCCGTGCTCATGCGGTATCCAGGTCGAGTCACGATGTGTGTCTCTTCGCAGGCGGGGTGCGGAATGAATTGCCCGTTCTGTGCCACAGGTCAAGCCGGGCTGACCCGCAACTTGTCCTGTGCTGAGATTGTCGAGCAGGTCGTTGCTGGTGCTCGGCTGCTCGATGCCGGGAAAGTGGCGGGCGGCCCTGGACGGGTGTCAAACGTGGTGTTCATGGGCATGGGTGAACCGCTTGCGAACTATCGGGCAACCGTAGACGCCGTTCGCCGATTGACCGAAGCTTCGCCAGGTGGGCTCGGAATCTCCGCTCGCTCAGTCACCGTGTCGACCGTTGGTCTGGTACCTGCAATGAATCGACTGACGGCAGAACGGATTCCGGTCACTCTCGCGCTTTCGTTGCACGCACCCGACGACGAGCTTCGTAACACGTTGGTGCCGCTCAACACCCGCTACAACATCGATGACGTGCTGGCCGCGGCATGGAGGTACGCCGACGCGACCAGTCGTCGTATCTCGATCGAGTACGCCCTGATCCATGAAATCAACGACCAGGCGTGGCGGGCGCACCTGCTCGGATCGATGCTCAAGGGACACCTCGTGCACGTCAACGTGATCCCGCTGAACCCAACCCCAGGCTCCAAGTGGACTGCGTCCACGCCCCAAGCCGAACGCGCCTTCGTCGACAAGCTCGAAAGCCATGGAATCCCGGTGACGGTCCGAGATACTCGCGGACGAGAGATCGACGGAGCGTGTGGCCAGCTGGCGGCAACAACGGTGGGTACTGCGGGAGGTAACTGACGATGTCCGACTCGGGCACGCGGCGGCTGCATGCCGGTCGTAAGCAAATCGCAGTCGCGGTCATTCGCATTCTCGCCGCCATGTCGGCGCTTCTGCTTGCCTATTTCATGTTCCCAATGACCGACCGCGACAACGTGGCGATTGGGCTCGTTGCTGTTGTCGCCGGTTTGGCCGTATTCGGTGTCATCTTCTATCGGCAGCTGCACAAGATTCGTCGGGCCGACTACCCGTTCCTGCGGGCTGGTGAAGCCGTGATGCTCATTGCGACGACGTTCATCGTCATCATGGCGACCATCGCCTCGATCTTCGCGAACGCGGACGCCTCGAACTACAGCGAACCCCTCAGCCGGCTCGATGCCCTCTACTTCACGGTGACGACTCTTGCGACGGTTGGTTTCGGGGACATCACCCCCACCGCTCCTGCCACCAGGGCTTTCACGACGCTGCAGATCCTGCTTGGCGTCGCGCTGCTCGGGGGCGGTGTCCGCGCGCTGATCACGGTGGCGCAACAGGTGAACGAGGGGCGCCTCGACCAGCGATGACCGACCGCCGGATCGCTCGACGCTGATTGGATACAGTCTCCAGTACGACTCCTGGAGGTGAATGCCGTGGCTGCTGGGCCGCTGGACGGCGTGCTGGTCGCCGACTTCAGCCGGGTACTCGCTGGTCCTTACGCAACGATGCTGCTCGGTGACCTGGGAGCCGAGGTGGTCAAGGTCGAGCGCCCGGAAGTGGGCGACGACACCAGGTCGTGGGGGCCGCCCTGGCACGGTGAGCAATCCACCTACTTCGCGTCGGTCAACCGGAACAAGCGCTCAGTGGCCATCGACCTGGCAGATCCGGAAGGACGCCGACGGGCTCGGGCACTGGCCGAGCGGGCCGACGTCGTGGTCGAGAACTTCAAGCCCGGCAGCTTCGACCGCATGGGCTTGGGTTACGACACGCTTCGTCTGGCAAACCCGGGGCTGGTCTACTGCGCGATCAGCGGATTCGGTACCGCAGGCGGCGCCGAGCTTCCCGGATATGACCTCTTGGTCCAGGCAGTTGGCGGGCTTATGAGCATCACGGGCAGCTCGCCGGACGAACCGGTGAAGGTGGGCGTCGCTTTGGTCGACGTCCTGACCGGGCTGCATGCCACCGTGGGGATCATGGCTGCGTTGCATGAACGTCAGCGCAGCGGTGCTGGTCAGCGAGTCGACGTGAACCTGCTCTCGTCGCTGCTGTCGGGGATGGTCAACCAATCCGCCGGATATGTTGGTGCGGGATTCGTGCCGCAGATCATGGGCAACCGGCATCCCAGCATTGCGCCCTACGAGTCATATCCGACTGCTGACAGACCGATGGTCATCGCCGTGGGCAACGATCGCCAGTTCAGGGCATGTGCTGCTGCACTCGGGCGTCCGGAATGGGCAGACGATCCCCGCTTTGCGAGCAACCCTGCGCGGGTCGAACATCGTCGCGAGCTGTATGACGCCATGTGCTCGGAGCTTCGGACCAAGGGGGCCGAAGAGTGGTTCACCGTGCTGACCGCAGCTGGGGTGCCGTCAGGCCCGATCCACGACATCGCGGGGGCGTTTGCCCTCGCCGAACGACTTGGCCTGGAGCCCGTCGCTGACGGCGCCGGAGAGCCGACGGTCGCGAACCCCATCACGTTCAGTCGCACGCCTGCGTCGTACCGGTATCGGCCCCCAGCCCTTGGCAATGCGTCTCTCTCAGAAGACGGCGCCCTGCTAGATGAAGCTGGTGGCGCACCAGACGAGACTGTCGCGGGGGCACGGTCGTGACCGAGGCCACGAGCCAGGGATCGAGCCCCATCGCGACTCGACCTCCCTTTCGGCGACCCCCGACGGCGCAAGAAGCAGTCTTGGCCGAGCTGCGACGCGCGATCGGCTCGGGAGAGTTGAAGCCCGGTGAGCAGGTGTTGCAAGACGCCCTCGCCGAGCGCTTCGGCGTTTCTCGTGTGCCCCTGCGCGAGGCGCTGAAGATTCTCGAGGGCGAGGGGCAGGTCATGTACCGGCCGCACCGCGGATACTTCGTGGCCGAGCTCGACCTCAATGATCTGCGCGAGGTCTACCGCATCCGCGACGTGTTGGAAAGCGAGGCGGTCAAGACCGCGGTGGAGCAGATCACCGAGGCCGAGCTCGCTGACGTCGAGCTGGCGCTGGAAGAGGTCGAACGCGCCGCCCACGCCGGCGATCTTGTGGCGATGGCCGATGCGAACCGGCGCTTTCATTTCGCACTGATGGAGGCGGCGCACATGCCACGCCTCTCGCGCCTGGTTCGCATTTTGTGGGACGCAACCGACGTGTACCGGTCGGTGTACTACTCAGAGGGTGGGCATCGCAGTGCCGTCATCGAGGAGCACCGTGCAGTACTCGATGCGGTAAAGGCACGGGACGCCGACCGCGCCTGCGCCGTGCTTCGCGAGCATAGGCAGCGCGCAGTGGAGGCGCTCGAGGCCGCATTGGTCAGCCAGTAACAGGTCTGCCCGTGATTTTTGCGGTATTCGGGGCAACCGCTACCTGTGGACGGCGCCGACATGGCAGGGTGTACCCGGGTTAAGGCGAGCGTGGGGAGGGATGCGATGGAGGGCAAG
>JBJMHG010000301.1:0-3979 GCA_045807485.1 Actinomycetes bacterium | reverse complement strand
CGACCTGGTAGCCCTTGTTCTGCAGCTTTTCTTGCGCCTTGGTGGCGGCACCTTCGACTCCGGTGCCGTTCAGTGTGCGCACCTGGATCGAGCTCGGCGGAATGTCCAAGGGTTTGCCGTCTACGACGGTCGGGTCTGGCTGCTCCGGGGGGTACTGCTCGTCGTTGATGATCGCTTTCCAGAGTGGATCGGTCTTGTTCGTGTTCCAGATCACCGTGTTGGGGTCGTCGGGGTTGACCACCCAAGGAGTCGTGATGAAGGTGATGTCCTTCAGCGGGATGTCTCGCACCTGTTGGGCAAGCTCTCGTAGCTTGTTCAGGCTGTCCAGGCCGGGGTCGACCGTGAGTGACTTGGTTGCCGCTTCGAGGAAACGGATCAGCCGGATCGGGTTCAGCAGTGTCCCCGAGCTCTTTGCCTTGTTGATCAGTGACGAGATGAAGGCCTGTTGCCGGTCGATGCGGTCGATGTCGCTGCCGGTGCCGATGGCGCGGACGCGTACGAACGCGAGCGCCTGGTCACCGGTCACAGTTGATGGGCCGGCTGGAAGGTTCAGACCACTCTTCGGCTCGTTGACCGCCTCAGGGAGGCAGACGTCAACGCCGCCGAGTGCGTCGACGATGTTGTTGAAACCGCTGAAGTCGACGATCACGTAGTGGTCGATGAAGACGCCGGTGTTCTGCTCGACGGTTTTGATGGTGCATGCCGGGCCGCCGGTCGAGAATGCCGAGTTGAAGCGGTCGGTGTACGGCGCGGACATGCCCGTGTCGGTCTTGCACGCCGGTACGTCGAGAATCGTGTCGCGCGGGATGCTCACGACCGTTGCGGTCTGACGGTCTGCGGGTAGGTGCACCAAGAGTGTCGTGTCTGACCGGGCTCCGGTGATGTCTCGCCCGTATCCGATGCCCTGGCCCTCTCTGGTGTCCGAACCCATGACCAGAATGTTCATCGGCTCGTTCTCTTGCGTGGTGTCGGCGGAGGCCTTCGATGGCCGGCCACTGCCGATGGCTTCGGTGAGGTCGATGCCCGTGAGGTTGTTGTCGAAGCGTTTGTAGAGATAGAAGCCGGTCGCCGCACCCGCGACCATGAGAAGCACGACGATGATTGCAGTCCACTTCAAGATCTTGCGAAGTCGAGGATGCCCAGCGCGTGGCGCGTCGGCGTCCAGCGGTTGCGACATGGTCTCCTCGTTCGGGGTCTGACCCAGACCTGAGCCAGCCTTGGTCTCGGCCGCGCTGACCAGTGCCCTTGGGTCAGCTCTCGCGGGTGACCCCGCCAGAGCAGGATACGGACCTTCAGCCGGTGCTCAGGCCCAGGTGCCGAATCTCCGGCGGAACCGCCACTCCGACCGGCACCGGGCCGGCGACGGCCGTGACGAGCTCAGATTCCCATCGTGAGACGCAGGATGTTGGATCCGGGTTCCTGGTCCACACCGCGCTTCCGTCGACTGTAAGCGGAGCCAGAAGCCCGTCGACGAGCTCAGACAGCGTTGCGAGAGCCGCGCCGGAGATGATGGCGACTCGGTCGCCGGGACGTAAGTCGAGCTGAGCCGCCCGTGTGACGGCCGCTTCATTCAGAGTTCCCGTCACCTCGGGCAGTGAGGTCAGCTGATCGGGCATGGTGCGCACCTCGGCACAGAAGTCGCGGCTGTTGGCTGGCAGAGCGGCGCCGAGCGGCATGGCCATGGGGGCAAGAGAGACCGCAAAGACCTCGAGGCTGAGTCCGGTATCGACCACGACGAAGTCCTGAAGATCGTCTCTGCCCGGCAGCTCGACCATTCCGTCGTTCGGTGCTGCGACGTCGACATGCGCACCGACGCCGTCAGCAGCAATGAGCCATACGTCACTGAGCCAGTGTGCGGGCAGATGGAGCGACACACGTGCCTCGGCCTCCACGCCGACGTCTTCCACGAGCAGGTTCATCGTCTTGATCACCCAGTTCGCCAACGTCTGTGCCGAGAGCTCAACACGTTCAGTCGAGACGTCGTCGTAGTACGTGAGTCGAGGTCGCGCAGGGTCAGAGCTCAACGCGTTCTGCAGGTAAGCCGGAAGGTGCGAGGTGGTGAAGGTCACGGCGGTTAGGGTAGGGATCGGTCTCCAGCCGCGCGACAGCGCGGCCGATGGCACCAGAGGGGCTGTCCGGTTCGTTCGCAGAGTCTATTGCGGTATGCGGCGTGTCGGTCAGACCTGACCGGACCAGCGACTTCCCCGGAGAGGCTTCATTTCGTGCGCTTTCCCCGCCCCAGACCCGCAGGTGCGCTGCTCACCATTGCCCTGGTCGTTCCCATGGCTGTCGTAGCGCCTACGTTCAGCGCGGCGCCACCACAGCCGCACCCGGTGACTCCGTCGACTGAGCGCGTCGCATTGCGCGGCGTCGACGCTGCGGCGTTTGCCTCGAGTCCGGTGCCAACCGAGCTGGGCCACGCCTGGCGTACGTTCACGGGCCGCGGCACCGCTGCGTCGCAGCGGGCGATGCAACGCACTCCGCAGATCTTGACCGGTCAGGTGCACACGGACGGCTTTCGCATGCTGGGCGTAACGTGGCGGGGCGCGCGTCCTTCCGATGACGGCACCGTCGTCGTGACCGCGCGCACGCACACCGACGGTACGTGGACGGACTGGTTCGACGTACCGATCAACGTCGACCTGGGCACCGAGCCATCGCCGAACGGTCGTTACGGCGCCGAGCCTTATTGGGTGGGCGACTCCGATGGGATTCAGGTTCGCGTGGACGCCGTCGGTGCAGCGAACCCCAGGGATGTCCGGGCAGACCTGATCGAACCTGGAACCTCAGATGCCGACGCTTCCATCACCGGCACGTGGCAGGGGTCAAGTGCGTCGGCGTCCACCGACGAACCGCCCATCGTCACTCGCGCGCAATGGGGCGCAAACGAGTCGCTGCGCGACAAGCATCTCGAGAACAGCTCGACCTTCAAGGTGGCGTTCGTCCACCACACCGCCGGAAGCAACAACTACACGCGCAGCGAGAGTCCTGCCGTCGTGCGTGGGCTGTACAGCTACTACGTGAACACCCTTCACTACGCCGACATGGGCTACAACTTCTTGGTCGACAAGTTCGGCACCATCTACGAGGGTCGGGCCGGCAGCATCACGAAACCCGTGCGGTCCGCCGCGACCGGCGGTTTCAACACCGACACGCTGTCGATCGTCGCTATAGGCAACTTCCAGACCGCCCGAGCCACCGACGCTCTCGTGTCTGGAATCGCCAAGGTCGCTGCCTACCGACTCTCGCGCTTCTATCGAGACCCCTTTGGACACAAGACGCTAAAAGCCGAAGTCGGTTCTTCCCGGTACGCGGCCGGCACGAAGGTGCGGTTCAAGGTGATCTCCGGACACCGTGACTCCAACTACACCGCCTGCCCCGGCAACAAGCTCTACCGACGACTTCCGGACATCCGTCGCCTGGCGGCCAAGGACATGGGGTCCAGCTTCATCGAGCCGTCCATCTCGCGAAAGTCAGTGGCCCTCGGACACAACACCAGCTTCCGTGTGCATGCCGGAGTCACGCAGCAGCAGAACTGGGCACTGACTGTGCGTCCGCGATGCGGCCATGGGGTAGTCAGACGTATTACCGGAACAGCGTCACGGAGCAATCCCATCAACGCCGTGTGGCGTGGTTTCGACGACCAGGGCAGGCCCGTGCCCGCCGGGCGATATCGCGTCACCCTCACCAGCAGTGCCGACGGGACCAGCGCCTGGCCCTTCGCCACCGGTGTGGTGATCGGCGTAGGGGGCGACGCGAAGGCAGCTACCCGTTCGAGCATGCCCGCCCCTGCCGGTGCCTACGTGCCGCAGCGACCGCAGGCTCTGCTGTCGACCACCACGGGTCAAGGGGTCGGCACACCCATGGTTCTGGGTGCCGGACGCCGACTAGACGTCCCCGTACTCGGTCGCGCAGGCGTCCCAAAGACCGGAGTTTCAGCGGTCGCACTCTCGATAGAGGCGTCCTGCGCCAGCGGCAG
>JBJMHG010000300.1:0-4084 GCA_045807485.1 Actinomycetes bacterium | reverse complement strand
AAGAAGTCGGCCAGTGCTCCGAAGTCGTCCACGTCCAGCACTAGCCGCAAGAGCAGCGCGCGCAAGACCGGCGCCACCGCTAAGGCCTCTAAGGCCACCAAGACCAGCAAGACCGCAAAGACCAGCACTCGCAAGTCCAGCCCGAAACGCTCCACCTCCACGTCGACCGCCCGGTCGACGAGCTGAATCAACGCACAAAGGAATCCCCAATGGCCAACCTGCCCTCACTGAAGTCGCTCGCCGAGCTTCCTGACGTTCCCAGCCCGGTGTTGGCGTTGGTGGGCGCCGGCGATGCAGCCGCCAATGCGGCGCGCGACCTGCCCAGCAAGATTGCCGCGATCGACCCGAAGTCACTCGACCCTCGTGGTCGTGAGGTCGACCTGAGCAAGCTCAACCCCCGCAACATCGACCTCACCAAGCTCGACCCGCGCGCCATCGACACGGCTGCGTGGACGGCGACCGGTTTGCAGTGGGCGGCCAAGAGCCAAGAGACCTATGAGCAGCTCGTCGCGCGCGGTGAGTTGGTCATCAGCAAGGCTCGCGCGGACGAGTGGGCCGACGTCACAGACGCGACCGACGCCACGACGGTGGCTGAGCCGCCAGCGGCCAAGCCAGCGACGAAGAAGGCCGCTCCGAAAGCAGCCGACAAGGCTGCCACCGAATCAGCCGCAACGAACAAGACGAACACGACCAAGGCGTCCGGCTCGGACGTCTGACCACAAGCCAGCGCCCCCTCCCCCCGGGCGGAGCGCTGCAGGGGCTCGCCGCACAAACCTCCCCCTCCCGTGCGGCGAGTTCCTTTGGGTTTTTGGCCTCCCGTACGGTTGAGCAATGAACGTGTTGCACGGCGTGGGCACCCTGATGCTGGTGATCACCCTTGCGACGCTTGCTCTCGGAGTGTTCGACTTCGTGGACGCCGCAGTGCGCCGGTCCGACGCCTTTGTCGCGGCCGGCAAGCTCACCAAGGTGGCGTGGCTGGCCATCACCGGTGCCTCCACCGTGGTCCTGTATTTGTTCGGCGTGATCTCGTTCTTCGGTATTCCCGCGATCGTCGCGCTGCTCGTGTACCTCGTCGATGTGCGGCCAGCCGTGCGCGAGGTCACTGGCGGGCGTCCGCCCAACACCTCTTGGTAGCCGCACGTTCGACGGATCGGTGAGGCGTGCCAGAGATCGACGGCCCCGCCGGGAAACTCCATTACGTCATCACCGGCGATGGCGAGCCGACCACATTGTTCGTCCCGGGGCTCGCACAGTCGATCGCCGATACCCGCTCGTTCGGTAGCGCGGTCGAAGGTCGTCGAGTCTTCGTAGATCTGCGCGGACACGGTGGTTCGTCAGCGCCACCAACTGACGACGGTTGGACGTACCAAGGGCTTGCTGCCGATGTCGCCACTGTTGCTGACGATGTGAGTGCATCACGCGCCCTGGGCGTCTCACTCGGAGCGGGGGCATTGGTTCGACTGCTGGTTGACGATCCCACTCGGTTCGACCGTGTCGTATTGGCATTACCTGGGTTGTTGACCGGTCCACGGTCTGACGCGGAGCTCTCGCTGACTGACGCGCTCGCGAAGGCGGTGGTGGACGGGCCTGGTGGCGACCCGTCAGGGACGGCGTCCGCTCTCGTGCAGATGCAGCCACAGTCGGTCCGCGGCCGCACAGACGTCAAGCTGTGGGTGCGTCGTCACGCTGCCGAGCTCGGTGGACGCCGCGGAACCGCTGACGCAGTTCGCTTCATGCCTCGGGCCACCGCAGTGACTTCGTTGGAGGTGCTGCGTGGAGTGGAGGCGCAGGTGCTGGTGTTGGCGCAGCGCGGAGACGTCGTTCATCCAGTCGAGTCAGCGGAGGCGCTGGCAACTGCACTACCTAATGCACGCCTGGTGGTGAGCGACGTGCCGTGGATCTGGGGCGGGCGCTCGGCACTCCGCGAGACAGTCTCAGGGTTCTTGAACGAGTGAGCGAGCCCCCCGGCAGCGCTTGCGTTACGTAGTTGAGAACCACTGCATGCGGACGCCGTACCAACGGTCGGTGATCCCTCGGTCAACCATGCCGAGCCTGCGCATGACGGCGATAGAGCGTTCGTTGTCGGGATAGGCAACGGCGTGAACAACATCGACTCCAAGCGTGCGTGCGTGGTCGACCAGCCGTCGACCCAGCTCGGTGGCATATCCCTTGCCCCATGCGTCCGGGTGCAGATGCCAACCGACTTCGACGTCCGGCGTCGCCGTGCCCTCGGCGTCCGGAAGGTGTTTCAGTAGTCCAGACCCCACGGGCGGTCCATCCTTCGGGACGACTGCCCAAATACCGAAACCCGGTTCCTCTTCGCCGCTTACCTCCCACCGCAGCAACCGCTCGCGCGCGACCGCCTCATCTGGCCACGGATCGGGTGTGGCGCCGAGCCAACGCGCCACCTCGTCGCGACGATAGATATCGAAAGCCCTCGCAATGTCTGCGGGATCATCGGGGTTCCACGCGCGCAACGTGAGGCGTTCGCTGCGAAGAGTGGGTTGTGACACCGGAACAGCGTGCCTCATCGACGGCCAGCCCGATTGGCCCGCCTCGAGGGAATGAGGCAGGATCTCTGACGGTTCAACGTCGGGGGCACGGGTATCAGTTGAACCTGACCGACTCGAGCCCCAGTGACAAGACCCGGTGATGTCCGGCTGACGGAACCGGCTCGAGGACCGATGACGAAGGGACAGCGCGTGGGCGTGCTGCGGCCGCTTGGCCCGTCACGGGTAGCGATGCTCAGCGTTCACACTTCTCCGCTTGATCAACCCGGAACCGGCGATGCCGGCGGCATGAACGTCTACATCGTGGAAACGGCTCGGCGGTTGGCCGAGCTCGGTGTCGACGTCGAGATCTTCACCCGTGCGACGTCCGGATCGCTGCCAGCGACGGTTGACCTAGCGCCTGGCGTAATGGTGCGGCACATCGCAGCCGGACCCTTCGAGCCGATGGCCAAAGAAGATCTGCCCGCCCTGCTGTGTCCGTTCGCGTCCGGAGTCCTTCGCGTTGAGGCGCACCATGAGCCCGGCTACTTCGACTTGGTGCACTCGCACTACTGGCTGAGCGGCCAAGTCGGAGCCCTCGCGCAAGATCGATGGCAGGTGCCGCTGGTCCACTCGATGCACACCATGGCCAAGGTCAAGAACTCGCTGCTTGCCGATGGTGATGTTCCCGAACCATCCGGACGCGTCCTCGGCGAAGCGTCAGTTGTTGCGTCGGCGAACCGCCTGATCGCGAACACTCCGACCGAGGCTGAGCAGCTGATCGATCTGTACGACGCTGACCCTGATCGGGTCGTCACGGTGCCGCCCGGCGTCGACCTCAACGTGTTCACCCCTGGTGACGCATTGGAAGCCCGTCGCCGGCTTGGGATCAGTGAACGCTCACACTTGCTGCTCTTCGTAGGACGCATCCAGCCGCTGAAGGCACCCGACGTGTTGCTCGCCGCCGCGTCGCAGCTGCTTGAGCGGCGTCCTGAGCTGCGTGACGAGCTGGTCGTCGCCGTGGTTGGCGGACCGAGCGGCAGTGGCCTTGCTCACCCGCATCACCTCGAGGCAATGGCCCGTTCGTTGGGCATCGCCGATGTGGTGCGCTTCGCTCCGCCAGTGGCACAGGCACAGCTGGTCGACTGGTACCGCGCGGCCGACGTCACGGTCGTGCCTTCGTACAACGAGTCGTTCGGACTCGTGGCGATCGAGTCGCAAGCCTGCGGGACGCCGGTCGTTGCGGCGTCGGTCGGAGGATTGCGCACCGCTGTTGCCGACGGGCGGTCCGGCGTCCTGATCAACGGACACAATCCCGGCGACTACGCCCGCGTGATCGAACAGCTGGTCGATGAACCACAACGCCGCGCAATGTTGGCGTCAGGAGCGGTGACTCACGCCGGCGAGTTTGGCTGGAACGCAACTGCACGCGGCACCCTCGAGGTGTATGAGCAGGCATTGGCATCGCGCACTCTGCAGCGCGCGGCGTCCTGACGCGCAACAATGCCGGTGTGAACGCCGGCGACGTGGTCCGCAAAGCACTCGACGAACTTGAGGTTACGTACGAGGAGTCTGCGCCAGGAACCTTTGTGGCT
>JBJMHG010000299.1:0-7394 GCA_045807485.1 Actinomycetes bacterium | reverse complement strand
GTCAGCCCCAACGACGCCAGTCGTTGCGGAATCTTCGAGGTGTCGATCAGCAGGTTGTGGTGACGCTCGTGGCCGCGTCGATAGGTGCCATCCCGTCTCTCAGTGAACGTGGTCATCTCGCGGATGTAGCGATCCTCACCTTCGAATGGAAACTCGGTGATGATCGCCCAGTCATCACCCACCCAGCCGCGGGCCGGCTCGCCCCGGCGGCGGCGTCCCCACTCGAGATCGCAAAGGTCGATAGCCAACACGCCACCGGGACGCAACGCATGCGCGAGCGCCACCAGGGCTTCATCCAGCGCTGCCTCATCTGGCAGGTAGCTCAGCGCGTGACCCACCGACACAATCGCATCGGCGGGAGGCACCGGGTCGTGCGGCAGCGTGAGCCGCTGAAACTCGGCCGCATCGCCGATGTTCTCGGTGGCAAGGTCCAACATCGCCGGGGACGCGTCCGTCGCCAAGACTCGATGCCCCGCGTCCGTGAGGTGTCGGGTGAGAAGCCCGCTACCGCATCCGACCTCGAGCACCAGCCCGTTGCGTTCACGGACGCCTCTCAGGAGCTGCAAGATGCCGGGCGCGCACGCCTCTGCGTGGAATCCGAACCCGAGGTGGTGGATGCGCGCAAGGTCAGGTTGGTAGTACGGCTCATCAGTCACGCGCGGCAGGCTGCCACCCTCAGGCCACGGTGTCGAGGGCTCGTGGCTCCCGGCTGGTCGCCCATGCCAGTACGAAGCACGCCACGGTCAACAGACCGATCGGCGCGAGCAGCGGCCATGCGGCGTCCATGCCACGACCAGCGGCAACGAACACTGTCGTGATGATGGGCAGCCCGGTCAGCGCCATGAGCACAAGCACCGCGGGTGCTGCTGCGTAGCCGATGGACTTGCGCTGCCACAGCGCGACACCGGTGATCGCGGCTGCCGGAAGGAAGAAGGCTAGGTCGAGGACGTGCACCGGGTTGGTCGGGAGCAGCAGCTCGCGGACACCCGCCGGCGCTTCCCCCGCTTGTAGCGCCGGCGCGATGTCCGACAACCAGAGCAGCCCGAACAGCACAGCGGCGCCGACAAGCAGGCCAGCGGCGAAGCGGTGCGAACGCCACTGCATCGCATTCGCGACGCCGTTCGTATCTACCGTGAAGGCCGCTCCAATCAAGGCGTAGGCGGACGCCCCCAGCACGGCAACCCACACCAAGAACAGCGGGCCGAAGTGGATCGCGAAGCAGTAGATGACGTAGTTGTAGACCGTGAACGCTACGAATCCGAACCACAGCAGAAATGCCGTAAGAGAGCCGCGGATGGCAAGCCACGCGAGCGCGATGGTGAGCGGGGCCACGACAACCAGATTGACCAGGTCTTGAGCGATCGCTTGATTGACGAAGACCTCCGCCTCAGCCCCGTAGTACCTGTCGACGTTCGACAGGCTCACCATGTTGCCGATGGCAGCAACCGCGGCAGCTGCCATCGACAGCCGCAACCACGGGACCGGACTGCGGTGCGTGACCTCGACGACCTGGGTGAGGCGTTCGTCGACGGTCACCTTGATCGGCTGGCGCGGGTGTTGGCTGAGGCTGGTCACACCCTCACTGTCGTTTCGCGCGCAGCCGTTCGGTAGGGGCGTTGGTCACACTTTGCGTTCACCCGTTGGCTCGTGCGGTCCGCTGAATTCCCACGGGTTCGGCCTAAGGTCTAGACCATGATCCGGTTCTTGGTGCGTGCGGCGATCTTTCTGGTCTCCACTGCGATCGGCTTGCTGGTCGCCAAGCTGGTGCTCGACGACATGAGCATCGACGCCACAGCGTTCATTGTCGTCGTTGTGATCGTCGCGGTACTGCAGGCGGTGATCGCACCGTTCATCGCCAAGACCACAGCCCGCAATGCGCCGGCCTTGCTCGGTGCCGCTGGGCTCATCTCGACGTTCATCGCTCTGGTCGTCGCGAACGTCGTGGTCGAGGGTCTGACGATCACGGGGCTGACCACGTGGATCCTGGCCACGTTGATCGTCTGGCTGGTGACGATGATCGCAGCGTTCCTGCTTCCCGTAATTCTTGTGGCCCTTGGGTTGGAGCAGGCCCGTCAACGCCGCGACTGACGGCGTCCACGCACGATCAGCTCTCCGACGCCACCGGCCAGAAATCCCCAGAACAGACCGACGACCCCCGCAATCACGATCTCAATCGGCCACAGGTTGTGCGACGTGGGATCTCCGGTGACGTCGACGGCAATCCGAGCGATGACAGCGAACACGAGACCTGTCGGGAGCGCCAGCGACGCCATGACGTACGGCGCGGTGCGCGTGGCGCGCAATGCGATCACGGGTACACACGCGAGCAGGTAGAGGGGAAGGCCAATGGATCCGATGTCGAGGTCGTCGTACGACTGCGTCCAGTAGGCGCTGCCGAAGATGGCTGCGCAGATCGCTGCGACGAGTGCGGTCCAGACCCACGACTCGGCTGACGCCCACTGCGATTTCGCACTAGGGGTGGGAGACGTTGCGCTCACGGAGTCGAGTGTGGCATCTCGATCGGGCTTTGCCGGGTATGTCAGGTGCAGTCGCTTGAGCCGGATGCGCCCGACATGATGGGGCGGTGAGCGGTGCATCTCAGCATGGCGGCGGCCCGACCTCTTGGTCAGTGATCGTGCTCACCGGGGGTGCCAGCACGAGGATGGGACGCGACAAGGCCACGCTCGCAATCGACGGGCAGACCCTTTTGGAGCGGACGTTGTCGGGCGTCCCCGAGGCGGTGCCGGTATTGGTGGCCGGGCCAGCTGTGCCGCTGCGGCGCAGCAATGTGGCGTTCGCGCGCGAGGAACCGCCTGGCGGTGGCCCGGTAGCTGGCCTGGACGCCGCACTGGGGCTCGCCGGCACCGACGTTGTCGTGGTGCTCGCCACCGACCTGCCGTTCGTCGGCGAACTTCCGCGCGCCCTCGCGGACGAGCTGCTCCACGCCGACGCGTCAGTGGACGCTGTATTGGCCGTCGATGCCGAGGGGCGTAGTCAGCAGCTTTGTGGCGCTTACCGCGCGGATGCGTTGCGCAGTGCGATTGCTGCAGGCGGTGCGGCGTCCGGTGCCTCGATGCGCGGCGTCGTCGCTCGCCTGAACACTCGCACCCTCGAAGTGGGCGCGGCTGGAGGACCGACTGCGGCGTCCGATGCGATGGTTGACCCGGTGCGCGACATCGACACACCACAGGACCTAACAGACACATTCGGTCGGGGTCATCTGGCCGAGCAACAAGGAGGCAGCGATGAATGAGTGGGTCGAGGCGTTGACGCAGGCGCTCGAGCTTCCGGGTGACGTCGATGTGAAGTCGGTGCTCGACGTCGCACGCGATGTGGCTCACAACGTCGAGCGGCCCGCCGCTCCGATCTCGACCTACCTGGTCGGCGTGGCCGTTGGTGGAGGTATGTCACAGGCAGTGGCCGTCGAGCGCGTGCAGCAACTGGTGCAGGGCTGGTCACCAGACTCCTGAATCACTCGGATGAGTGCGGCGTTTCGTGCGCAGGAGTGAGTGAAAGCGTCGTTCTTGCGGAACTTGGCGAGCGCGGGTGCTCGTTCTAGCGGAAGCTGACGAGCGCGAATGCCTCGTCCTGGCGCCCTGACGCATCGGCGGCGTCGTCCGGAGCGTTGGTGAGGGCGTAGCGGACGTCGTCCCACGTTGGCCCCGCTGCTGCGGCCAGCGCCGACACCGCGTCGTCGATTCCGCTCGGTGTGGTGAGCACGAGAACGTCACCGTGTGCGGCCTCGTGCGTCTCACCGGTGCGCAGGGTCGCGACGGCGTTGTGCATGCCGAGCGGCGGGCCAGGCGTCGCTGCAACGACTCTGGTCAGCGTCCCTTGTGCACTGACGACGATGGGGGTGGGTCCTCCGCGGTGCAGAACGGTGAAGCCGTGTGCGTGTGCCTCGACCAGCGTTGCCATGACACCGCTGATCCCCCAGTCGGTGACTGCTTCGTCAAGAAGCACAGAGATCGCGCCGAGCGGCGTCCCACGTCGCGCGAAATCTTCGAACAGATTCGCCAAGCGGCCGGACGCCTCACCGGCACCTTCGGCGACCAGGATCACGACCGCGTCGTCGCACACAACCGCAGTCGCGGCGGATTCGTCACCGCACAGGCAGTGGACCGGGGGAGCGAGCGATGCGGAGTCAGCGAGAACGAGCGCGGCGGAAGTCATGCCACGGCCGGAAGTTCGTCGCTGACCTGCAGGACGTGATCGAGGCCGCTCTTGCCAAGCAGCGCTCGCGTTGCGTTGCTGGGGCGAGCGAGCACGAGATGCGCGCCACGCTCAGTGAGCCGCCCGTGTGCCCAGAGCAGGAGACCGAGCAGATCTGAGTCGATGCGGTCGACCTCTGACAGGTCGAGAACGAGTGACCGGCACGCCGATCGCGTGGCCTCGCCGAAGGTCTCGACGAGAGTGACGAAGTGGTCGGCGCTTGCGGGTCCAACGGTGAGCACAATCACTTCGCGACCTGGGGCCGAGAGTGTGGGAGTCATCGTCATCGCGGTGACCTCCTTGGGGTTGGAGGCGCCACCCTGCTGAGCAGGGAAAGCGAGCTGGGAGGGGGACAAGCTCTGCGCACATAGTGCGGGCCGCAGGTGTCACGTCCAGGTCAGCGATGTGACAGTTCATTGACAACTTTGGACGAGGCCAGACGGGTGACCGAGGGAAAGATTCGGGTGCCGTCAGAATGGGGCCTATGGCCCTCAAGACCCTCATCGTCGAAGACGACGACCGGATCCGCGCTGCGCTGCGCCTGGCCCTCGGTGAAGAGGGCTATGACGTGGTCGAGGCAGCCGATGTGGCCCAGGGAATTGAGGTCTACGAGCGTGAGCAGCCTGACGTCCTGCTGGTCGACATCATGCTGGGGGACTCGGACGGGCGTGACCTCATTCGCGAAGTGCGCACCCGTAGTCAGGTGCCCATCATCATCACCAGTGCCCGCGGTGACACAACAGACGTCGTGGCCGGACTGGAGGCCGGGGCGGACGACTACGTCGTGAAGCCCATCGTCGTCAAAGAGCTGGCGGCTCGCATTCGTGCGGTGCGTCGGCGCGACATCGTGGCGTCGTCCGCGCCGTCGACCACAGACGGATCAGCTGGGCTACTTGTCCTGTCCAGCGATCCCCAGAACCTCACGTTCAGTGCTTCTGGGGGATGGCTGCGTCGCGATGACGAAGAGATTCCGCTCACCGCGATGGAGTTCCGGTTGCTTGCGACCCTGGCGCAGAACCTTGGACAGATGCTGAGCCGACCGCAGCTGCTGGAACGAGTGTGGGGCTACCAGTCATCCGGCGACGACCGACTCGTCGATGTCACCGTGCGACGGCTGCGCGTGAAGCTCGAGCGGGACGCGTCCAACCCGCAGCACCTTGTCACGGTGCGTGGCTTGGGATACCGACTGCAGACGACGGCATGACGGCGTTGACTCAGTAGTGAGTGTGTCGGTGAGCTCGCTGGCGGACGCGGCGGTGACAGTGTGAGGGCCCTCGGGCTTCGTGGACGCGTGATCCTCGGGTTCGCGTTTGGCGCCTTTCTGTTGTCGGTATTGCTCACCGGTGTGACCGATGTCGTCAGTGCGCGGTACCTAGTCGACCAACGTGAACGCATCGCCAGCAGGCAAGCCGTGATTAACGGAATCTTCGTCGAAGGTCACTTGATCCGAGACCAAGAAGACCTGTCAACAGCGCTCGAGGCAGTTCGCCTGGGCTCTGGCACGGACGCCGTGGTCACCTCACCGACCAGCTCGGCGAGCACCGCCATCGGGCTCAGCGCTCAAGACCTCCCGAAGGATCTCGTCAACGCCACCGAAGCTGGAACACCGACCGTGGAACGGTTCCGAAACGATGGCACGCCGGTCATCGGCGTCGGCGTTCCGCTGGCGGACGGATACGCCTACTACGAGGTGAGTGAGCTCGAGAACCTCGACACCACGTTGCGCACGATCATCTGGGTGGGAATCGCTGCCGCGCTGCTCACGACGCTGCTTGGCGCCGGCTTGGGCTGGTGGGCCGCGAGTCGGGTGCTGCGTCCGCTCAACGACGTCGCGAAGGCTGCGACCCGGCTTGCGTCCGGTGATCTCGATGCGCGTGCGCCGACGACCACCGACCCCGACCTCACAGCGATCTCAAGCTCGTTCAACGCCATGGCCGAAACATTGGCGGGCCGCATCTTGCGCGACGCGCAGTTCGCCGCTGACGTCAGTCACGAGTTGCGGAGCCCACTCACGACGATGACGGCAAGTGCATCAGTGCTCGAGTCGCGTCGCCGCGAGCTGTCACCGGTTGCCCAGGAGGCCGTTGACCTCTTGGTCGCCGACATCCGTCGTTTTGCGGCGCTGCTGGAAGACCTGCTCGACCTCGCACGCGATCACGAGCCGGTTGATCCTGCAACACACCCGCTGGTCGACCTGGCCGACCTCGCTGCTCTCGCATTGGACAACCGGACCTCCCTGCTGGCCCGGCGTGGAGACACGAGCGTGCACGCCGACCGCCGTCGCATGAGTCGCGTCATTGCAAACCTGGTGCAGAACGCCGACCTGCACGGCGGGGGAGTGACGCAGGTCGTGGTCGAGCAAATCGGTCCATCCGTACGCATCTCGGTGACGGACGCCGGCCCAGGCGTGGCACCGCAGGATCGTGAGGCGGTTTTCGAGCGCTTCTCCCGCGGCACCTCGACGCCCAGTAGGGCGTCCACGATGGGCACCGGCCTGGGGCTGGCGCTGGTACGTGACCACGTCCGCGCCCACGGTGGCGCATGCTGGTACGAGGACGCGCCCAGCGGTGGTGCGCGCTTCGTGGTGGAGATCCCCCGCGCAGAGGAGCCGACATGAGAGTGCGTGCGGCAACCAGTGCCGTTGTCACGATGCTCGCAGTGGCCGGGCTGGCGCTGGTGTCGTGCTCGGTGCCTAGCGGATCGGACGCCCGACCAGTCGACTCCGACATCGCAGCACTGCTCACGCCGTCGGTGACACCAACGCCCGAGGCCACTGCCCGGCAGAGGCCGAGTCGGATCACATGGGTGAAGAAGGAGAAGCTCGTTCAACGAATCCGGCTCATTCCGGCGAAGACTCGCCAAGACCGGTTGGACGGTGCGCTTCTCGAGCTAGTCGTCAACGGCCCGAGCCCTGCCGAACAAAAACACGGGCTGGAGACGAAGATCCCGCCGGGCTTGTCGATCGACGGCACAGTGCATGGTTCACGCGTCAAACTCGATGTGCCCAACAACAGCACGTTCGAACAAGGCGGAGTCGAGTGGGCGGTAGGTCAGCTCGCCACTACGGCGCTGTCGATCCCAAGCGTGCGCCAGGTCGTGTTCTCGGTCGACGGTTCACCGACCGAGGTGACAGTGCCGGGCGCAGACAAGCCGCAGCGCGTGCTGACGATGCGCGACTACCG
>JBJMHG010000298.1:0-6476 GCA_045807485.1 Actinomycetes bacterium | reverse complement strand
TGCGCCAGCAACAGGACGCGGGTATTCGCCGGTCCTGCATCGGTCGAAGGCGTCGGATCCCGGGTGTTGTCGGTCGGACCGAACAACACCGCGCGAAGCTTCGCGCTGGTCCGGGTAGGACCCGGTGGATCGGTTCGGCTTCAGAACGCCAGAGGCAACGTGGCACTGCGCGCGTCGGTCGTCGGCTACATCAGCACTGATGGGGCCGGAGGATCTTTGACACCGCTCAGGCGTAGCCCGTTGGCTGGCGCGTCACCGATAGGGCTCGGCACCACAGCCTCAACGGTGAACATCGCTGGTCGCGCCGGTGTGCCGTCCGATGCCAAGGCAGTCGTATTGGTGGTCCGGCGCGGACCGAAGTCGAAGGTGAGCTCAGTGTGGGCCTGGCCAGAGAGCGGTACGAGACCATCGACGCCGGCCTGGCGACGCACACGCGGCCCTGCTGCGGTCTCTCAGTTCGTCGTCCCGCTGGGTTCAACCGGCGCGCTGCGACTGGCGGCCGACCACTCCGGGCCGGTGTCACTTCAGGTCGCCGGCTACGTTGCCGGTAACGCCAACCGTCCCGTGCACGCCGTTGTGCCGCGTCCGCTGTTGGGTGATGGCGTGAAGGTCGCCAAAGGGAAGGCTCGCACGGTGAAAGTGAGCGGACGCGCCGGAGTGCCGAACGACGCCACGGCGGTGGTGGTGTCGGTCACCGGTGCTGCTGAAAAACGCAGTGCTCAGGTCACGGTGTGGCCTCGTGGATCGAGCGAGCCGACCACGTCCGACCTCATGGTCCCGCGGCACCGCAGCAGCGAGTCGGTCGCGGTGATCCGGATCGGACGCGATGGTGACCTGCGGTTGTCGGCCAAGAAAGGCACGGTTCACGGCAACCTCACCGTGCTCGGGTGGGTCCGCTGAGCTAGTGGGCGCGAAGTACCGATCTCCGCAGGTCAGAGGGGGCTTCTTACAGTAATTCCGGACTCGTGCCGAGACACCTGTCTGTGACGGGTGTGACGCGTGTGACCAGCGGGACAGCCGGCGGGCCCTCCGCACGGGGTTCTGGCTGGGCCGGCCACCGGCGCTGTCCACCACGACGCTTGGCTGCACTCGCTGTGCTCACCGCCCTGTCGGGAACGTTGCTTCCCGGAGCCGCCGAAGTGCTGACCGCGTCTCCGGCACATGCCGGCGGTGCCACCGAGACGTACGCGGTGCCGGGCAGTCGCACTCTCAAGATCTCTGGCCTAGGTTTCGGTCACGGTATCGGGATGTCGCAGTTCGGCGCCGAAGGCATGGGCGAACTAGGCAAGAGCTACCGCCAGATCATGAAGTTCTACTTTCCCGGGACATCCTTCGCCCAGACCAAGCCCACCCGAGAGATCACCGTGGGGCTCTCCGGCGTTGTACGCAGCACACCGCAGGGCAACGCCGTGGTCGTGCTCGACCGCCCCGGGCTCAAGGCCAGCAACAGAGGGTCATCGATCAACCTTCCCAGTCGGGCCGGTGGCAAGGCGGTGACGAGCTATCGGGTCACACGTGGCAGTTACGGTCTCACCGTGTTTGCGGTTTCATCAGCTAAGTCGGTGAAGGTGAAAGCCGGGCTCAGCGGTGCCGTGACATGGCAGACCGATGCGAGGCTCACCGACAGCAAGGTTGCCGTGGCGACGTCCTCTGGGGGCCACCGCCTCTACCGGGGAGATCTCGAGGTCAAGAAGGGGTCGTCGTCGGTGCTCGCCATCAGCAGACTTCGACTCGAAGACTATTTGCGTTCTGTGGTGTCGCATGAAGTCCCGTCTTCGTGGACGGCGGCCGCGCTCCGCGCCCAAGCCGTCGCCGCACGAAGCTACGCGTTGATGTCACAAGCAACCGCACGAGCGACTCATCGCTCATACGACATCTGCGACACGACGTACTGCCAGGCCTATGCACCGATCGGCGGTGAGTCCCGAGCTGAGTCTCGGGCAGTGAAGGCGACTAAAGGCGTGTACCTCAGGTTCGCCGGGCAACCAGTGCTCGCCATGTTCAGCTCGGCCAACGGCGGTTACTCCGTAGCGGGCGGCCGACCGTACTTGGTGGCGCAGCCCGACCCTTATGACGGTGTGGTGAGCGGTGCAGCGAACTGGGGACATCAGTGGAGCACGTCGGTCAGTGCGGGGTCGATCGAGCGGTCATGGCCACAGATCGGCCGGTTGCAGAAGATCAAGGTGCTGGGCCGTGACGGCAACGGGCAGTGGGGCGGACGCGTTCTCTCCGTTGGTCTGGTCGGAAGCAAGAGCACGGTGACAGTCTCCGCCGACAGCTTCCGATGGGCGGTTGGCTTGAAGAGCACCTGGTGGACCATCACCAACGTCGACTCCGGCATCAAGGCTCCGGCCAAGAAGGTCAGAGTCAAACGCGGAGATAGATCTGCTCTGGTGCGCTGGGCGGCACCGGACACCAAGCGGCCGGTCAAGGGCTACCGGGTCACGGTGTCGAACGGAGACGACACCTATCGGGTCGGCCGAAACGCCCGCAAGGTGCGAGTCAAGAACTTGACGAACGGCAAGGAGTACCGAGCCAGGGTGGCACCGATCTACCGGTCGGGCCCAGGACCCAAGACTGCGACATCGGCTTTCGTGCCGACCTCGTCGTACTCGTACTACGAGCCGATGTCCGCGCGGCGAGTTGTCGATCGCAAGGACACCGCGTCTGAAGCTCATGGCGGACGCGTGTCTGCAGCGGTTGTAGGCGGCGGACTGGCTCCAGAGTCTGGAACGCGGGCCGTGGCAATCCGCGTCTCGGCCGAGAGCATGCGAAAGTCTGGACGCGTCACGGTGTGGCCATGTGGCGACGAAGGTCGGGGCCAGGTGGCCGTGACCTACGTGGCATCCGGCTCGAACACCGGACTTGCGACGGTGGCTGTCCACTCGCATGGCAAGGTCTGCCTCGGCGCGAGCAGCTCTCTCAGGTCGCTGCACGTCGATCTGCTCGGGTACTACACGTCGTCAGGGGTCGGAACGAAGTCGTTGCGTGCCGTCGCCGCACGGCGCTTGGTCAACAGCGAGACTGGCAAGGCGTGGTCGGGTGGTCGACTTGCTTCAGGCAAGCCCCGCACGGTGCAGGTCGCCGGCCGCGAAGGTGTGCCCAACGACGCAAGGACGGTTCTGCTCAGCATCGGTCTCGTGAAGCCCACCAAAAACGCGACCTTGAGCGTTGCCGCACCAGGGACACCTGTGTCCCTGGGTGCTGTGGTGCGAGCACCGCAGCGGTCGTGGCGAACTGGAACAATCGTGACCAGGCTCGATGAGAAGGGCCGTCTGCCGCTTCGCTTGACGGCCGGCCGATCCGATGTTCACGTCGAGGTTCTCGGGTGGTTCCGGCCCCAGACAGGTGAGCGCTCAGGGCGCTACCGCTCGACGAAGACCCTCACCGTTTTGCCGCCTTCTACGACGCTGGCGGCTGGACATGCCAAGACGATCCGAGTTCGGGGCGGCGACACC
Organism: Actinomycetes bacterium; assembly: GCA_045807485.1. GTDB lineage: Bacteria > Actinomycetota > Actinomycetes > JAHEKZ01 > JAHEKZ01 > JAHEKZ01. The sequence goes on along the minus strand of JBJMHG010000298.1, from coordinate 3,018 downwards.
GGCGTCCCAGGCGCTGCGTCGGCTGTCGTGGTGCAGGCACTTGCCAGAAGCCGGCACCAGGGGTACGTCACCCTGCAGCCCACCGGATCGAACAAGAAACAGCGCCCGTTGCTGGCCTTCGATCGGCGCGGCACTCAACGCGCCCTCATGGTCGTGCCGGTCGGCGACGACGGACAGCTGACGGTGACCTCGAAGGGCGCGGACTCCGCGGTGTCGCTCCGTGTCGTCGGCTGGTATTCCTGACGCTGCTGTCCGGGACGCCCCATACGCTGGCGCCATGCTGGGAGCCGGGCGTGAGGCAGTCTTGCTGGTCGGAGGTCAGGGCACTCGACTCCGCCCGCTCACGCTGACCACCCCGAAGCCACTGCTCCCGGTGGCGGGAGTTCCGTTCCTGACGCACCAACTGGCTGCCCTGAGGCGGGCCGACATCGAACATGTCGTGCTTGCTACTTCCTACCGCCCCGAGATCTTCACCGAGACCTTCGGAGACGGCTCAGCGCTGGGCCTGACGATCACCTACCTCACCGAAGAAGAGCCTTTGGGCACCGGCGGCGCCATTCGTCACGCAGCCGAAGGTCTGGTTGGCGCGGCGGACGAACCGATCGTGGTCTTGAACGGTGACGTGCTGTCTGGTCACGACATCGCCGGGCAAGTGGCCTTCCATGTGTCAGTCGACGCCGACGTCACGTTGCACCTGGTGGAGGTAGAAGACGCGCGTCCATACGGCTGCGTCCCCTCGGATGCCGACGGACGCGTCACAGGCTTTCTCGAGAAGATGGACCATCCAGTGACCCGATGGGTCAACGCCGGCGCCTATGTGTTCCGCAGATCAGTCATAGACGAGATTCCCGAGGGGCGAGTGGTGTCGGTCGAGCGCGAAACCTTTCCGGGCTTGCTGTCTGCAGGGCGCGATGTCAGAGCATGGCGTGAGTCGGCGTACTGGTGCGATGTCGGAACGCCCGAGGCGTTGGTGCAGTGTTCGGCTGACATCGTTCTGGGTCGAGCGCCGACGGCTGCAGAGATGCACCTTCCCGGTGAAGCGTGGTTCGCCGACGCACATCGACCACCCGCTGATGCCGTCATCAAAGGGGGTTCGTCAGTAGGCGCCGGCGCTCACATCGGCTCAAGTGCTGTCGTCGACGGATCGGTCATCATGGCTGGTGCTGTGATCGAAGCCGGAGCAACCGTTGTCCGCAGCGTGATCGGTCGAGAAGCGCACGTCGGCGCCCGCGCCAGTTTGAACGGTGCGGTGCTTGCCGACCGCGCGAGGATCGCGCCCGGCGCTGTCCTCATCGACGGCGAGCGTGTGGACGCAGACGAACGGGCAGCCCAATGAACGGGCCAATGCTCGTGCCGGGTAGTCCTGCCGTGAGTGCGAGCCAATCACCAGCCAGCTCCTGCACGTGGGTGCCCGGACGACCGGTCGACCTCGTCGCCACCCTCGGCCCATTGGGTCGCGGACGTGGTGATCCGACTTGTCGGATGGAGGCGAGCGGTGCTGTGTGGTGGGCCACATCGACGCCGCTGGGCGACGGGACGCTCAGGTTGGCTCGACGGAGCGGCGAAGTGCATGCCAATGCGTGGGGCGATGGCGCTGAGTGGTTGATCGACGGCGTCCCGAGCCTCTTGGGTGCCGACGACGATGTCGCGATCGAGACCTTCCGCCCTCACCATGCCCAAGTTCGTGAGGCACTGCGACGCCTCCCGGGTTGGCGGGTGCCGCATACTCGGCGTCCGTTCGACGCTTGCGTCGCCGCTGTTCTAGAGCAGAAAGTCACGGGTCTGGAGGCCCGATCGTCGTGGCGCATGCTGGTCACGCGCTTCGGCCGACCTGCTCCAGGACCGATCCCGATGACGATCGCTCCCTCCGCTTCGGTCTTGCGGGCGCTCTCCGACTGGGAGTTTCGGCGGGCGGGTATCACGCCGCAGCGAGTACGAACTCTGCGTGTGGTGGCTGCTGCCGCGTCGGCGATCGAGCGCACGTCCGACTCCGGCGGCGCTGCTGCTGCCGCCGTGCTCAGGTCGCTTCCTGGGGTGGGTGTGTGGACGTCTGCAGAAGTGCGGCAACGCGCACACGGTGACGCCGACGCGATCTCATTCGGTGACTTCCATGTGGCCAAGGACGTCTGCTGGTGGCTGACCGGATCGGTCGGTGATGACCGGCGCATGGCGGAATTGCTACGTGGGTATGCCGGTCATCGGTATCGAGTTCAGCGCCTCATGGAGCTTGCCGGAGCGCACCGTCCCCGTCGCGGGCCGCGCATGCCACTACCGACCCACCGGGCCGGAGATTACTGAGCCACCTCACAGATCGGCTCGTTCATCGACGGCGCAGCTCGATGGCCAGATCCAGGGCTGCGCCTGCGATGTCGGCGGCAGCCGATGGATCGGACATGACCAGCCCGCGTGAATGTTGGACGACGCCAGCAGGCCCGGACGAGGTGGCGTCCACATCGTCGACGAGCCATCCGTCCAGCAGCCCTCCCGCCAGTCTGGCGCCGTAGTGAGCGGCAACGGCGGACGCTGTCGTCTCGATGCCGATCCCGGTGAGGCAGGCGTCCGCCATACCGCGCACCGGTGCTCCACCGATGATCGGCGAGACGCCGACGACTGGCGCAGCTGCAGCACGCACAGCGTCGCCGATACCGGCCACCTGCAGCACCGCTCCAATGCTGACGACGGGATTGGAGGGCGGAAGCAGGACGACATCCGCACGGCTGATGGCGTCTACCACCCCCGGCGTGGGCTTGGCCTCTTGAGCGCCGAGGAACACGAACTCCTGCGCGGGACGCGATGCCTGCTCCCGCACCCACCATTCTTGTAAGTGCAACGCTTGCCGAGTGCCGTCGTCATCGAGTACGACCACGTGCGTCTCGACCGGGTCATCGCTCATGGGAATCAGATCGACGCCGGGTTGCCAACGCGCGCACAGTGCCGCTGTGACCTCCGTCAGTGACCAGCCCGCGCGGAGCATCTGAGTTCGCACGATGTGGGTGGCGATGTCGCGGTCTCCGAGGG
>JBJMHG010000297.1:0-4400 GCA_045807485.1 Actinomycetes bacterium | reverse complement strand
TGCCCCCCGCACCGCCGGTGATGACCGCCACGCGTCCCTGCAGTCGCTCCACTGCTCACCCTTCCGTTGCGATGAAGACGTTCTTCACCTCGGTGAACGAGTCGAGGGCATCTGGCCCCAGCTCGCGACCCAGCCCCGATTGTTTGAAGCCGCCGAACGGCGTCCAGTACCGCACCGATGAGTGCGAGTTGACCGACAGGTTGCCGGTCTCGATTCCGCGTGAGACTCGGAGTGCGCGTCCGACGTCACGGGTCCAGATCGAGCCGGACAAGCCGTACTGAGAGTCGTTTGCAAGCCGAATGGCGTCCGACTCGTCATCGAACGGGACAACGACAACCACGGGTCCGAAGATCTCTTCGCGGAAGGTGCGATCGGTGGGATCAACCGGCGCGAGAACGGTGGGCGGGTACCAGAACCCAGGTCCGTCCGGTGCCGTGCCGCGAAAGGCCACTGGCGCATCGTCGGTGACAAAGGACGACACCGATTCCCACTGCCCGCGGCTGATCAGCGGGCCCATCTCTGCGCTCTCGTTGGACGGATCTTCGACTCGGACGCCCTGCACCGCCGGTTCGAGCAGCTCCATGAACCGGTCGTAGACCGACCGTTCAACCAAGATGCGCGAGCGGGCGCAGCAGTCCTGCCCGGCGTTGTCGAAGACGCCGTAAGGCGCCGTGGCGGCTGCGCGTTCGAGGTCGGCGTCCGCGAAGACGACATTCGCGCTCTTACCACCGAGCTCGAGGGTGATGTGCTTGACGTGGTCGGCCGCACCTCGCATGACGCGCTTGCCAACCTCTGTCGATCCGGTGAAGACCACCTTGTGCACGTCCGGGTGGGTGACGAACCGCTCGCCCACGACCGACCCTTTGCCGGGGATGACAGTGAGGACGTCAGGGGGCAGTCCGGCTTCTAACGCCAGCTCACCGATACGAATGGCGGTCAGCGGGGTCAGCTCTGCCGGCTTCAGTACGACGGTGTTACCGGCGGCCAACGCCGGTGCGAAGCCCCAGCCAGCGATCGTCATGGGGAAGTTCCACGGCACGATTACGCCGACCACGCCGAGAGGCTCTTTGAAGGTGACGTTGACGCCATTGGCAACCGGGATCTGGCGTCCGAACAGCCGCTCAGGGGCTGCGGAGTAGTAGTTCAGGACATCTCGGACATTTGCCGCCTCGGCCCTGGCGCTGCTGATGGGGTGGCCCGAGTTGGTGACTTCGAGCTGGGCCAGCTCTTCGATGTGGTCTTCGATGGAGGACGCGAACGCGCGGAGCATCTTGGCGCGGTCGCTGGGGGCGACGTGTCGCCAGGTCTGGTACGCCTTCGCGGCACGGGCAATGGCGGCGTCCGTGCGCTCGAGATCGGCGAGGTCGACCGTCTTGACGACCGACTCGTCGGCGGGGTTGATGACGTCGTAGGTGGCGGTCATAGAGGCAAACCTAGAACCGCTCGAAGTTGCGTCGGCGCTCCCAGTCGGTGACCGTCGACGAATACGACGCCAGCTCGACCTTGGCCATGTTCGCGTAGTGGTCAACGACCTCGTCGCCGAAGGCGCTGCGTGCGAAGTCTGAGCTCTCCCAGAGCCGCAGTGAGTCGTCGAGAGTGTGTGGCACTTTGGGCAGGTCTGACTCGTACGCGTTGCCGACCAGGGGATCCTGCAGCGTCATGCCTTTCTCCATGCCGTCGATGCCGGCTGCCACGAGTGCGGAGATGGCGAGGTACGGGTTGATGTCACCACCGGGAACGCGGTTCTCCATGCGCAATGCGTCACCGTGGCCCACCAGACGGACGGCGCACGTGCGGTTGTCACGTCCCCAGGCAACAGTGGTCGGTGCGAACGATCCAGGGACGAAGCGCTTGTATGAGTTCACGTTCGGCGCAAAGAACAGGGTCAGCTCTCGCATGTGAGCGAGCTGGCCGGCGACGAAGCTGCGTCCAAGCGTCGACAGCTCGGCGTTGTTGCTGTCGTCAGCCATGACTGAAGCGCCATCGGGGTGGCCGTTGCCGTTGCCCCGTACGGAGATGTGGATGTGGCACGAGTTGCCCTCGCGCTCGTTGAACTTGGCCATGAACGTCAACGCCATGCCCTCTTGTGCGGCGATCTCTTTGGCGGCCTCTTTGTAGATCGAGTGCTGGTCGGCGGTGGCCAACGCCTCGGCGTACCTGAAGGCGATCTCGTGCTGTCCGAGGTTGCACTCGCCCTTGGCGGACTCGACGTAGAGGCCAGCGGACTCCATCGAGTTCCGGATCCGACGTAGTAGCGGCTCGATCCGAGCAGTGCCGAGCAGCGAGTAGTCGATGTTGTACTGGTTGGCCGGGATCAGGTCGCGGTAACCCTTGTCCCACGCCTGCTCGTAGCTGTCTCGGAAGACGATGAACTCGAGCTCGGTTCCCACGTACGCGGTGAGTCCGAGGTCGGCCAGTCGGGCGAGCTGCTTTCGCAGAATCTGACGCGGGGACGCCGCAACGTCCGACCCGTCCTCCCACTGCAGGTCGGCGATCAGCATGGCTGAGCCAGGTTGCCACGGCGTCCAGCGCAAAGTGTCAAAGTCGGGTGCCATGACGAAGTCGCCGTAACCGGTGTTCCAGGACGACATGGCGTAGCCCTCGACGGTGTTCATGTCGACGTCGACGGCGAGTAGGTAGTTGCATCCCTCGGTGCCGTGGTGAGCGACTTCGTTGAGGAAGTAGCGGGCCGAGATGCGTTTGCCCTGTAGCCGGCCCTGCATATCGGCGATCGCGACGACGACGGTGTCGACCTCTCCACCCTCGACCGCTCGTTGCAGCTGCTGGAGGTTGAGCATTCCGGTTGTGCGGTCGCCGCTCGCCATTCGATCTCCTTTGAGTCGATCACCCCCGGGCCGGACGCTAGTGGGCCAGCCTCACCCGGGCAATGCCCAGGGCCCGCCGAGTGCACACCTGGTTGACGCTGAGGCACTTCGAGTGCACGCGATCTGGGTGGTATGTGTCAGGGTCTGGCATGGCCAACGTCGATGACCGGATTGCGAGGAATCGCGATCTGTGGACGTTGGTGAACCAGCGCCACACCGACTCGGACGCCGCTGGCCGGTGGGCGTCCGACGAAATTCGCTGGGGCCTGTTCGGCATCCCGGAGGCCCAGGTGCAGGTGCTCGGCGACGTCGACGGACTCGATGTGCTCGACGTGGCGTGCGGCACCGGCTACTTCTCGGCGTGGCTCGCCAGGCTGGGCGCTCATCCGGTCGGCGTCGACCTGACACCGGCGCAGCTGGCGACAGCCCGCCGGTGTCAAGACGAGTTCGGCATCGACTTCCCGCTGGTCGAAGCGAGCGCCGAGGACGTCCCGCTGCCAGATGCGTCCTTCGACCTCGTGGTTAGCGAACATGGCGCTGGCGTCTGGTGTGAACCGGATGCGTGGTTGGGCGAGTCTGCACGACTGCTTCGGCCCGGTGGACGCCTGGTGTTCCTCGTGAACAGCGTGCTCTCGGCGCTCTGCGTGCCGGCCGAGGGCGGTGTGGCGGGCGACCGCTTGCTGCGAGGTCAACGCGAGGTCGAACAGGTCACCTGGCCCGGCGGCGGAACTGAGTTCCACCTCAGTCACGGCGGCTGGATCGCAGCGCTGAGACGTCATGGCTTCGCCGTCGAAGCACTGCACGAGCTGTATCCGGCTGCGGACGCCGCGGCGTCCGAGTACTACGACATCGTGTCGAACGACTGGGCACAGCGCTGGCCCGCCGAAGAGCTATGGGTGGCTCGGTTGACATGACGCGATCTGCGCCACGGAGGCCAGCGGCTTGCGCACACCGAGCACTTCAGTCGACGATGCGTTAAATGCAGACTCCGGTAACTCACTATGCGAAGGCGCCTGATGGCGCCTCGATTGCCTATCAGGTCGTGGGTGACGGTCCGGTAGACCTGGTGTGCGCCACCGGCATCTGGTCGAACGTGGAGATGATGTGGGACGACCGGGCGTGGGGTCGCTACCTGACGCGTCTGGCGAGCTTCTCGCGACTCATCTTGTTCGACATGCGTGGCGTCGGCCTTTCGGATCGCGGCACAGAGCCTCCGGTGTTGGAGCTCCAACGTGACGACGTGGCAGCGGTCATGGACGCCGCGGGATCGAAGACGGCAGTCCTGTTCGGCGGCGCGCGTGCGGCGGCGATGGCGCTTCTGTTCGCAGCGACGCACCCTGATCGCACCAGAGCGCTCGTTCTGTACGCACCGGTGGCCAAGACCGTCTCGACCCCGGATTTCCCGCACGGCAAGACCGCCGAGGAGCAGAAGGCCTTCTTCGAGAGGTTTATCCGAGAAGTGGGGACTGGAGTCAACCTAGAACTTCAGGCGCCGTCGGTCGCGCACGACGAACACTTTGTTGCGTGGTGGGCGAGATTCGAGCGCTTAGTCGCTAGCCCCAGCGCGTACGAGGA
>JBJMHG010000296.1:0-4871 GCA_045807485.1 Actinomycetes bacterium | reverse complement strand
TGCCGCGAATCAGCAGCGTGGACGCCGCGGTGGACGTTCCGAGGCCCGTCATCAGCGTGACGTCTGCTCCGTCCGGCTTCGAAGGGGAAGGGTTCCCGGTCCGGCGAGCCTTTGCTGGTGTCGACCTTCGGGCACTGGATCCATTCATCCACATGGATCAGATGGGCGAGGTCGAGTACGCACCGGGTGAGCCCAAGGGAACTCCCTGGCACCCGCATCGTGGTTTCGAAACCGTCACCTACATGATCGACGGCCTCATGCAGCATCAAGACTCCAACGGCGGCGGGGGACTGATCAGCGATGGAGACACCCAATGGATGACCGCGGGCGCCGGAATCCTGCACATCGAGACTCCACCTGAGCACGTCGTTGTCTCTGGTGGTCTCTTCCACGGACTTCAGCTGTGGGTCAACCTTCCGAAGTCGTTGAAGTTCGCGCCTCCTCGCTACCAAGACATCACCTCGGCCAAAGTTGCATTGCTGAGCTCTCCTGACGGCGGCGCGTTGGTGCGACTCATCGCCGGTGATCTCGACGGCCACGCAGGTCCAGGTGTCACCTACACGCCGATCACGTTGCTGCACGCGACCATCGCGCCAGGTGCGTCTGTCACGCTGCCGTGGCGTGAAGACTTCAATGCACTGGTCTACGGACTGTCTGGTCGTGGCTCGGTTGGTGCCGAGCGGCGTCCCTTGTCTTGGGGGCAGCTGGCGGTATTCGGCGAAGGGTCCACCATCACGATCGGCGCCGATTCTCAGCAAGACGCACGCGATTCAGCGTTCGACGTCTACATCCTCGGCGGTCAACCCATTCGTGAGCCAGTTGCCGCCTATGGCCCGTTCGTCATGAACACCAAGGCAGAACTCGTCCAGGCGTTCGACGACTACCAGGCTGGACGCCTCGGCAGCATTCCTGCTGAAGCTGACGGACGCATTCCCCACTCAGAGGTCGAGCGCAGCACTCCAGACGCCTAACGGAGACGCTGAGTCCGGCGGATCGTCAGGGAACGAAGCGGCGCAGCCTGAGTGAGTTCGCCATGACGAAAAGGCTCGAGGCGGCCATGGCAAGGCCGGCGATGATCGGGTTCAACAGCCCGGCGGCGGCCAGCGGGATAGCGGCAACGTTGTAGGCGAACGCCCAGAACAGGTTCCCCTTGATCGTGGCCAGGACCCGGCGCGAAAGCTTGATGGCGTCCGGTGCAGCCCTGAGGTCTCCGCGCACCAGGGTCAGATCGCTTGCCTCCATGGCTGCGTCAGTTCCGGTGCCCATGGCCAGGCCAAGGTCGGACGCCGCCAGGGCCGGCGCGTCGTTGACACCGTCACCGACCATCGCCACCACTCGACCTTCGGACTGCAACCGACGAACCTCGTCAACCTTTCCCTCCGGGAGGACGTCGGCTACGACCAGATGGATGCCGACGTCCTTGGCGACGGAGGCAGCAGTCGCTGGATGGTCGCCGGTCAACAGCACTGGTTCAAGGCCCAGTGCGCGTAGTTCGGCGACCGCCTCAGCGCTTGTTGGCTTGACCGCGTCGCTGACATCGATGAGACCGCGCACTTCGCCGTCCCACGCCACCAAGGCCACGGTGTGACCGCGGTCCTGGGCGGCTGCCAGCGGCCCGTTGAGCTCAGCCGGCAGGGCGAGGCTGCGCTCCGACAGCCAAGAGGGACGTCCGACCACTACCGCGTGACCTTCCACGACAGCGGTGACTCCGCGTCCGCCGTGGTTCTGAAAGGACTCGAGCGCGGGCAGCCCGCCTAGCTCGTCGCGAGCATGACGCGCGATCGCCTGTGCAACCGGATGTTCTGAAGCGTCCTCGACGGCGCCAGCGAGCTTCAGCACCGTCCGGCTGTCAGTGTCAGGTGTGACTGCGATCCCGTTGACGGTCATGCGCCCGGTCGTGACGGTGCCGGTCTTGTCGAGCACGACCGTGTCGACCTGTCTGGTCGACTCGAGCACCTCAGGACCACGGATCACGATGCCGAGCTGGGCACCTCGACCAGTTCCGACCAAGAGAGCTGTCGGAGTTGCCAGTCCGAGTGCGCACGGGCAGGCGATGATGAGCACCGACACTGCGGCCGTGAAAGCCTCGGACGCCGAACCCCCTGCGACGTACCAGGCAATCCACGTGAGAACCGCGATGCCGATGACGATAGGTACGAACACCGCCGACACCCGATCAGCCAGCCGCTGCACCGGCGCCTTGCCGGCTTGCGCCTCAGAGACCAGTCGCGCCATTTGTGCGAGCTGGGTGTCTGATCCGATGCGGGTGGCACGCACAAGGAGGCGTCCGCCGACGTTGACCGTGGCGCCGACCACTGGATCGTCGGCGCTTACCTCGACGGGAATGCTTTCCCCCGTGAGCATCGACGTGTCAACGGCGGACGACCCCTCGACAACCACGCCGTCTGTGGCTATTTGCTCACCAGGGCGTACCACGAACGTGTCGCCGATCACCAGCTGATCGGTGGGGACTCGAGACTCCACTCCGTCACGGACCACCGCAACGTCCTTGGCGCCGAGACTGAGCAACGCCCGCAGCGCTTCGCCGGATCGACTCTTGGCGCGACGCTCTAGGTAGCGACCCGCGACGATGAATACCGTCACGACGGACGCAACCTCGAGGTAGATCGATTCTTCGCCGGACGCGGTCCAGGACACTTGCATCGTGACGCCGGTCATTCCGGCATCACCGAAGAAGAGGGCGTACAGCGACCATAGGTAGGCGGAGCCGACGCCAACGCTGATGAGCGTGTCCATCGTGGTCGTGCCATGGCGCAGATTGGTCCATGCCGCGCGATGGAACGGCCACGCGCCCCAGACCACAACAGGTGAGGCGAGAGTCAGAGCCAGCCACTGCCAGTTGTCAAACTGCAGCGCGGGCACCATCGACATGAGTAGGACAGGAGCGGTGAGGACCGCAGACACGATGAGGCGTTGTCGCCATGCCCGCGTCTCCGGGTCTTCTGCGGCTGCATCAACCTTTGATTCAGCGTCGGGCAGCGTTGCGGCGTAACCGAGCTTCGCGACGGTCTCGACCAGGTCGCCGGTGGCAATTTGGTCGTCCGCCAGCTGAATGTGCGCCGTCTCCGTCGCAAAGTTCACAGATGCGGAGACGCCGTCGATCTTGTTGAGCTTCTTTTCGATCCGAGATGCGCATGATGCACATGTCATGCCGGTGATGTCGAGCTGCAACTTCTGGCTCATGGCGTGAGGGCGTACCCGGCTTCGTCAACCGCAGCCGCGACCGCGTCCTTGGTGAGGGGCTGGTCGCTGACTACTGTCACGGCGCCCGTCGCGAGCACGACATCGACACTTTCGACGCCTGGAAGCTCGGAGATCTCGTCGGTCACTGCCTGGACGCAGTGGTTACAGGTCATGCCGGTGACGGTGTAGAGAGTGGTGACCGCCATGAGACTCCGTTCCATGAATCGACCTTCACGGGACAACCCGCCAGCTGAAGCGAGGAGGCACGCCTTCGGCCGACCTCACGACTTCTCAAACGCCAAGACTACGGGGCGTTGTTCCCCCAGGCCCGCACGATGTCGCGCATCGAGATGATTCCCACGATCGAGCTGCCGTCGACGACCACGAGATGTCGAAATCCCCCTCGTCGCATGGCTTCAGAGGCGTCGTCGAGGCTCCATCCCGGAGACCCGTAGGCGGAGTCCTTGGTCAGGTGGTTGGCGGCCGTTGCCGCGTCCAGGTCGATTCCGGCTGCCACCGCGCGTACGACGTCACGCTCGGTCACGATGCCAGGCCCCGCGGCATCCGGATCGTGGACCACCACGGAGCCAATCGATCGTTCGGCCATGACACGGCTTGCCTCGCGAAGCGAGTGCGATGGTCCGATCGTGATGATGTCGGTGGTCATGGCGTCGGAGACGATCACGGGCACACCTCCTCGGGTGTCCTTCCATGATCGAACGTCCCGGACGTCGGGGGCAATGGTTGTGCTCAGCTATCTGCTCCCGTCACTTCACCGGGTCTTCATCTGCGCTCCTGGCAGACGGCTCCCTGGCAGACGGCTCCTGGCAGACTGGGCGCGTGAGTGAATGGCGTACCCCACTGACCGTCTTGGTCTGGATTCCGGTCACTCTGGGCCTCGATCACGGGTCGACGCTGGCTCAGCAGTACGCCCTCGGTGCGCTTACCTGGATCCTTCTGATGGTTCTGCTGCGCCGTGAGAGCACGATGGTGCAGCTGCAAACCCTGATCGTGATCGCATTTGCGACGGTCGTCGAGTACACGTTTTCACCGCTGCTCGAGGTCTACACCTATCGCTTCGACAATGTCCCGGCATTCGTGCCTCCCGGGCACGGTCTGGTCTACCTGGCTGCGCTGACGATGGGCCGATCGGAGTTGTTCACCAAGTACCGGCGGCCGCTGGTCACGATGACGGTCGTACTCGGCGGAGCGTATGCACTGTGGGGCGTCAGCGCATGGGCGCCTCGAGCGGATCTGCTCGGGCTGTTCTGGTACGGGTGCCTGCTGGGCTTCCTTGCCTGGGGGCGGTCACGCATGCTCTACGTCGGGGCCTTCATCGTGGTCACGTATCTCGAGCTAATCGGTACCTGGTTGCACATCTGGACGTGGTCCGCTTACGACCCGACTGGACTGGTCAGCATGGGAAATCCACCGAGCGGCGCGGCAGGCGGCTACGGCTGGTTCGACCTCGCCGCGATCACCTTCGCACCTGCACTGATGCGACTTTGGGAGCGCGTTCGCTCAAGGGTTCCTCAGTCAGCTGCCGAAGAAGTCGAGCAGCTCTCGATGTAGGCGTCCGTTGGACGACAGCGCGTTCCCGCCGGTCATGGGTGGAGAACCGTCCAGTGCAGTGATCGTCCCACCGGACTCTTCGACGATGGGTACCA
>JBJMHG010000295.1:0-3273 GCA_045807485.1 Actinomycetes bacterium | reverse complement strand
ACACGAGATCTACACGGCGGTGTTTCGTCGACTTGCTGAGGACTGGTGCGTATTGGTGGTCGAAGACCTCCATTGGTCCGATCAGGGAACCATCGAGCTCCTCAGATTCTTGCTGCGTCGCATCGGTTCCACGCCCTCATTGGTTCTCGTAACCGTCCGAGGCGACGAGGTCGATCCGGCTGCACCTCAGAGCGCATTGTTCGGTGACCTCGCTCGCTCACCGGACGCCACCAGACTCGACCTGGCCCCGTTCAGCAAGGACGCGCTGCAAGAACTAATCGGTCAGCGACCGATGGATAGGGACCGCCTGTTCGCACTGACGGCTGGGAACCCTTTCTTCGTCAACGAGATGCTCCTCCACCAAGGGGACGAGCTTCCGACGACAGTGCGCGACGCCATCTTGGCCAGGACGGTCGATCTTGGCGACGGAGCCCGGGATCTCCTCGAGCTGCTGGTATGTGCTCCCGAGGCGATCCCGGATCGCCTGCTCCCCATGCTTTCGATAGACGTCGACGCGCTCCGGTCGCTGAACCGTGCTGGCCTCATTCAAAGGGGTATCGCAGGGGTCGCCTTCCGACACGATCTCTGTCGTCAGGCGATTGCCACGACCATCCCACCAGGTGCCGAGATTGGTCTGCATCGTCGCGTCCTGAAGGCCCTGGAAAGCGGAGGACCTGCAGATCCGGCAGTTCTCGCCCACCACGCTCGGGGTGCGCAGGACACGGGCGCTGTGCTCACCTACGCCGCGAGCGCAGCGAGGGCTGCGACAAGGACTGGCGCGCACTCGCAAGCTGCGGAGTTCTTTCGGCTTGCACTCGACATGGGAACCCCCACGAACAACACGCTTCGAGCAGAACTCCTCGAGGGTCTGGCGATGGAGGAGTACCTGATCGACCGTCTCGATGAGGCCATCGCCGCTTGTGAGGCGGCCCTTGCCATCCGCGAGACCGACGGCGATGCCACCAGGGTCAGCCTCGATCACCAAGCCCTGGCGGTCTATCAGTGGTACCGCGCCGATCGCAGCGCGGCGGAACGTCACGCGTCGCAAGCTGTAGGTGTCCTTGAAGTGCAAGGCGACTCGCATGCACTGGGCCTCGCGTTCGCGTTACAGGCGTATCTCGCGATCCAGGGGTCGGAGTTGGGGCGTGCGCACGAGCTGCTCGATGAGGCGAAGGTTGTGGCGAGCTCGACTGATGACCCCGCCTTAGATGCTCGCATCGAGTTGGTCGACGCGGTGTGCCGAGTAGCTCAGGGCGAAGAGAAGGCGCGCGAAGAGGTGCTGACGATGGTGCGAGGTGCGTACCCCTTCGACGACAACCTTTCCAGCGGCTTTAGCAACCTGGCGTACTCAGACGTTGAATTTCGTCGGCTGGCGGATGCTTCCGAGGTGCTGAACCACAGCCTGCCATTGACACTCGAGTGGGACTTGCCCATCTGTCACGTCTGGCAGATGGGGGCACGCGGCCGGCTCAATCTGTTACGCGGTGACTGGGTTGCTGCCGTAGATGACTCTGAGGCCGTACTGACTATGCCAAGCGCCCCCTTAGCCAGGACGTGGCCAAGCCTCATCCGCGGCCTCGTACGGCTACGTAGCGGACAGGACGTCGGTGATGACCTCGACGATTCTTGGGAGCTGGCGCACCGACTGGGCGAGCCACTCCGTTTGCTGCCAGCGGCTTCTGCCGTGCTTGAACAACACTGGTTGCTCGGAACTGCAGATCAGCGAGTGGCTTCGGCCCTTGAGATGCTGGAGCAGATCACAGCGCCGGGTCTGGAATGGGCGCGGGGAGACCTGGCTGTGTGGGCCAAGCGCTTGTTCCCCTCCACCTCTGTTCATGGCCTCGAGGTATCTCTGCCGCACAGACTTCAACTGGCCGGCAAGCCTGCGGAGGCGGCGGATGCTTGGGAGTCAGTCGGGGCGATATACGAGCAGGCGCTCGCACTGATCGAAGCTGGCGGGACGAAGCGGATTCGCCGAGGCCTGACTCTGTTGGATCAGATCGGGGCGGACGCCGTGGCGTCCAAGCTTCGGAAGGACCTACGCGACAAGGGTGAGACGAACGTTCCTACAAGGAGCAGGAACAGCACTCGGGCAAACAGAGCGGGGCTTACGGCTCGAGAGGCCGAGGTACTTGCCCTGTTGCACGAGGGCTTGAGCAACACCGAACTCGCGTCGCGACTGTTCATCTCACCTAAGACCGTCGACCACCACGTGTCTTCGATCCTCTTCAAGCTGGGTGTTTCCAACCGACGCCAGGCAGCTCAGGTGGGACGCGAGCTGGGCCTGGTCAACTGAGGGGCTGGCCTACGCCGTGGCGTCAGCCGTCGAGAGTCGCAGCACTGACATGCCGCTGAGGTCGAGCCAAGCCTCAGTAGATGCTCGCACCAGTCTCAGCAGGATCCCCGCACACCCCGGACATCGCGCCACGAAGCCTGGTTCAGGGCCGTATACCGCCAGCTCAGCTATTGCCGACAGCTTGCCGCACCCGGCGCACTGCGCCTCCGCTGTGGTGACGTCTGGCGTGAAGATGTCTGTCAACGGTCCAGCAAGGACGTTGCCGTCATGAGTTGCACCTTCAGGTCGTGCCTTCATCGCGAGTGTCCCTTCATGTCGAAGTCCAAGGTTTAGACGCCACCGAATCGCTCCGTCTTGATTTGCGACTCGTCGTGACCGGCCGCCAGCAAGAGCGACGCTGCTGACTCAACGAAGCCTGTCGGGCCGCAGACGTAGCAGCTGGGTTTGGTTTTCGCTGGCCACCCATGTGCGTGGAGATCTGTCATCGACAGCCGACCCGCTGGACGCCCACCCGAATCTGAGGTGAACCTGGTGTAGATCCAACTCACATCGACTCCCGTGGTTTCGGCGCTGTGATGTTCGAGTTCGTCGACGTACAGCCGGTCGTGCGGCATGCGTACCGAGTAGAGCAAACGGAAGTTCGCCATGCTGTCGCGCGGGCGGGCACGGATCATCGACATGAGCGGGACGATTCCCGACCCGCCACCGATCAGGAGAACCGCGCCGGCTGACTCGGCACGCCACACGAACCACCCCCCTATGGGTCCTCTGACCTCCACCGCATCGCCCACCATGAGCACATCGGTCAAGAAGGGCGACACCTCGCCGTTGGTGGTTCTCTGGACGGTGATCTCCACCCGAGTGCCATCGGACGGGGCTGCGAGTGAGTAGCTACGGGCGGCTTGGTATCCGTCTTCGGCGGTGAGTCGAAGGTCGAGGTGTTGACCTGGGAGGTGTTCAGGCCAGCCCTCGACTTC
>JBJMHG010000294.1:0-5703 GCA_045807485.1 Actinomycetes bacterium | reverse complement strand
GACGATGCCAACCTGCGTCGGTCGGCGCGGGCCGCTGTCGCAGCTGGCGCCAGGGTCGAGCGTGCGCTCGAGATCCTCGGTGACGAAGTGCCGGATCATCTTGCAGTTGCCGGACGCCTGCGCCTCGAGCACAAGCAGGCGAGCCTGGAAGAGCTGGGCGCTCTGGCCGATCCGCCGCTCACCAAGGACGCTATTGCCGGACGGATCCGCCGGCTCCTCGCCATGGCCGACAAACGTGCCACCGAGCTTGGCGTCGAGGGAACTGAGGCGAACGTCACCGCGGACATGCTCCGACTCTGAGCGTGGGCAGGCGACGTCGCGCCTGACCTCAGGGGCCTCGGCGCTTCGTTGACTTGCCTGGGTAGGCTCAGAGGCACCATCTGGCGGACCATCTGGGCGGGTAGGGAGATCACGTGAGCATCCGGGTCGGAATCAACGGGTTCGGACGAATCGGACGAAATTTCTACCGCGCCCTGGTGGCGCAGGGCGCCGATGTCGAGGTGGTCGGCGTCAACGACCTGACCGATACGGCCACCCTGGCTCACCTGACCAAGTACGACTCGACGCTGGGCCGCTTTCCGGGCACCGTGACCTCTGCCGACGGAGCGATCGTCATCGATGGCACGTCGATTCCGGTCTTGGCTCAAACTGATCCAGGGGCGCTGCCATGGGGCGACCTGGGCGCCGACATCGTCATCGAGTCGACCGGAATCTTCACTGACGCCACGAAGGCGGCCGCCCACCGCGATGCCGGTGCCAAAAAGGTGATCATCTCGGCGCCCGCCAAGAACGAAGACGTCACGGTCGTCATGGGTGTGAACCACACCGACTACGACCCGCAGGCCCACCACGTGATTTCGAACGCCTCATGTACGACCAACTGCTTGGCGCCGATGGCGATGGTGTTGCGCGACGCTTTCGGAGTCGAGCGCGGTCTCATGACCACGATCCACGCGTACACCAACGACCAGCGCATCCTCGACTTCCCGCACAAAGACCTGCGTCGGGCGCGCGCGGCCGCGATCAACATGATCCCAACGTCGACCGGCGCAGCCAAGGCGATCGGCCTGGTGCTCCCCGACCTGAAGGGCAAGCTCGACGGGTACTCGATGCGGGTGCCGCTCCCTACCGGCTCTGCCACTGACCTCACCGCACAGTTGAGCCGGGAAGTCGGTAAGGACGAGGTCAATGCAGCCCTCAAAACAGCTGCTGATGGACCCCTGAAGGGGATCCTCGACTACACCGAAGATCCGATCGTGTCCAGCGACATCGTGACTGACCCGGCATCGTGCATCATCGATGCGCAGCTCACCAATGCCAATGGCCCGATCGTCAAGGTCGTCGGTTGGTACGACAACGAGTGGGGCTACTCCAACCGGCTCGTCGACCTCGTCACATACGTCGGCCAGACGCTCTAAAGGAATCCAGACGAGTGCACTCGCTGGACGCCCTGCTCGCGCAGGGAGTACACGGTCGCCGCATCTTCGTGCGTTGCGACCTCAACGTGCCACTGGCCGACGGTCAGATCAGTGACGACGGACGGATCCGTGCCAGCCTGCCGACGCTGGCGGCGTTGGCGAACGCCGGCGCACGTGTTGTCGTGGGGGCGCACCTCGGTCGGCCCAAAGGTCAGGTGCAGGCCGAACTGTCACTTCGTCCGGTAGCGGCCAGGTTGCGGGAGCTGCTTGGGCGACCCACCACCTTCATTGCTGCCTCAAGCGGTGCCATTGCCGCTGGGGCCGTCGACGCATTGGCCCCTGGCGAAGTGCTGGTACTCGAAAACGTTCGCTTCGATCCGCGGGAGACCAGCAAGACGGAGTCAGAACGCGCTGAGCTCGCGCGGGGATACGCGCAGCTTTGTGATGTCTTCGTGAGCGACGGATTCGGCGTGGTGCACCGCAAGCAGGCCAGCGTCTACGACATCGGCCTACTGCGACCGGCATTCGCAGGCTTGTTGGTCGCATCCGAGATGCAGGTGCTGGCGCGACTCACTGACGACCCACGACGGCCGTATGCGGTGGTCCTCGGCGGTTCCAAAGTCAGTGACAAGCTTGGAGTAATCAGCCATCTGCTCGAGCGCGTCGACCGCATGTTGGTCGGTGGTGGAATGGTGTTCACTTTTCTCGCCGCCCAGGGTCACAGCACTGGCACGTCGCTGCTCGAGGTCGACCACATCGATGCCGTGCGCGAGCTGTTGCAGCAGGCCCAAGCGCACCAGGTTGAAGTCGTGTTACCCAGCGACATTGTCGTGGCGGACCGGTTCGCCGCTGATGCCGAAGCGCGCGTGGTGCCTGCGGTGCAGATTCCGGACGGCACCATGGGGCTAGACATCGGCCCCGAGTCCGCGCAGCTCTTCGCTTCTCGGCTGGTCGATCCGGCGACGGTCTTCTGGAACGGGCCCATGGGCGTGTTCGAGTTCGCACCGTTCGCGGCGGGGACCCGGGTGGTCGCCCAGGCTCTTGTCGACTGTTCCGGATTCACTGTGGTGGGCGGCGGTGACTCGGCGGCCGCCGTGCGTGCTCTGGGCTTCGATGAGGCCAGCTTTGGGCACATCTCAACCGGGGGAGGGGCCAGCCTCGAATACCTCGAGGGCCGTGAACTTCCCGGAATCAGCGTTCTCGACGCGACAAGGCATACGGACGGAGCGTTCTGATGGCTCGCAAGCCGCTCATGGCTGGCAACTGGAAAATGAACCTGAACCACTTCGAGGCAATGCACCTGGTGCAAGACCTTGCCTTCCGGCTGACGGAGGCAGACCTCGAGGCCATAGATGTGGTGGTGCTGCCACCATTCACCGACATTCGATCGGTCCAGACCCTGATCGACGCGGACCACCTGATGATCGGGTTCGGCGCCCAGGACGTGTCCGTGCACGACGAAGGCGCGTATACCGGGGAGGTCTCTGGGGCGATGCTGGCCAAGCTCGGCTGCCAGTTCGTGGTCGTCGGGCACTCAGAGCGACGGCAGTACCACCACGAAGACGATGCCACCGTCGCAGCGAAGGCGCAGGCGGTCCGCAGACACCAGATGACTCCCATCATCTGTGTCGGTGAGCCGCTCGAGGTCAGACAGTCCGGAAACCACGTACCCCATGTACTCGAGCAGCTGAGTGGCTCTCTGCAAGGCGTCGCCGAGCTTGCGACCGCCGTGATCGCTTACGAGCCAGTCTGGGCGATCGGGACCGGTGAAGTGGCGACTCCTGACGACGCGCAGGAGGTGTGTGGCGCCATCCGACGGTGGATTGGGGAGATGCATGGGCAGGATGTCGCTGCCGGGGTGCGGGTGCTCTACGGCGGGTCGGTCAAGGCGGCTAATGCCGCCGGGATCATGGCTCAGAAGGACATCGACGGCGCGCTGGTCGGTGGCGCCAGCCTCTCGGCCGAGGAGTTCACCGCGATCGTCGGCTATAGAAACAGCGCGTCGGCCGATGCGCCGGCCAGCACCTGACCAGGCATCCGCACCCACCAGCAAACGTTGGAGCTTGGATATCTCCAGCGACCGGAGGCAGCTGGATCGGGCCCAGACTCGGCCCGGGGACTGCACTCGGTCTATCCTGACCCCATCCACTACGGACCGAGGGGCCGGTCCGCCACCAGTTCAGCGCGAGGAGCTCTGTGTCCGGGATCGAGATCGGCCTTCTGGTCGTCGTCAACATCGCGAGCCTGATCCTCATTGCACTGGTGCTGCTCCACAAGGGCAAGGGCGGCGGCCTGTCCGACATGTTCGGTGGCGGCTTCTCCACCTCGCTGGGCGGCTCGAACGTCGTCGAGCGCAACCTCGACCGCATGACCATTGCTGTGGGGTTGATCTGGTTTGCATGCATCGTGGGTCTCGGCCTCTTACTGGGGTCAACCTAAGTGGGCCTACGTCGTCGTTTCAGCAGTAGCGGTAGTAGCTGCGGTATCGGCACCGGTGAGAACGTCTCTGAAGGGGTGTACTAATGGCTGGTGGTAGCGCAATTCGTGGGAGTCGGGTCGGCGCCGGCCCGATGGGTGAGGCCGAACGTGGCGAGCCCGCCCCGAGGCGACGCATCAGCTATTGGTGTGTCAACGCTCACGAGTCTCGTCCGAGCTTTGCTGACGATGCCGACATCCCTGACACCTGGGACTGCCCACGCTGCGGGATGCCGGCCGGTCAGGATCGCGAGACGCCGCCCACTGCCCCCAAGAACGAGCCGTACAAAACTCATCTAGCCTACGTGAAAGAGCGCCGCTCAGACGCCGACGGCGAGGCGATCCTGGCCGAGGCGCTCGCAAAACTGCGCGGGCGAGCCTGAGCTTTAGCCCGCGGCTTTCTGCTTGGCAGACGACACCAGGCCGAGGAGGGTCTGCCACGCCTCGGTGAACGACTGCACCCCGGCTTGCTCGAGCTCTGTGATGACCTCGTCGTACTTGATCCCCACTGCCGCCAGCTCATCGAACAGCTCACTGTCTGCCTTCATCGCTTCTGGGTCATCAGCAAAGGTCTGCGTGCCCGGATCAGCTGGTGACTTCAGTACTGCTTCGAGCGTGGCGCTCGGCATGGTGTTGACGGTGTCAGGGGCAATGAGCTCGTCGACATATCGAGTGGGTGAAAACGAGGGGTCTTTCGTGCTCGTCGACGCCCAGAGTGGTCGCTGTGGATGGGCACCCGCTGCCTCGAGTGCTTGCCATGCAGGTTCACGTCGCGCTGCAGTGAATGCACGATAGGCGTTACGGGCGTTGGCGACAGCGGCCCGTCCCCGTAGTGCTTCATGTCGGTCGGGCTCGATCGCCTTGTTGGCCAACAGCTCGTCGAGTCTGCGGTCAACCGCGGTGTCCATTCGGCTGACGAAGAACGAGGCAACTGAAGCGATCTTCGAAAGATCGTGTCCGTTGGCTTTGGCCTGTTCCATGCCCGCGAGCCACGCCTGCTGCACCTGGCGGTAGCGGTCGATCGCAAAAATTAGTGTGACGTTGACACTGATTCCCGCAGCCAGGGTGTCGGTGATGGCGGACAGACCCGCTTGGGTCGCCGGGATCTTGACCATGACATTGGGGCGATCGACATCAGCCCACGACTGTGCGGCCGCCTCGACAGTGCGAGCGGTGTCAAGGGCGAGGCGTGGGTCGACTTCGAGCGAAACCCGACCGTCCAAGGCTCCACTTCGTTCATACAGGTCACTGAACACGGTGCAGGCATCCTGGACGTCGCGGACCATCAAGTCGTGAAGTGTCCCCTCGGCGTCCTGCTGGCTGCTCTGCAGGTCCGCCTGGTACTCGCTGCCCGACTTCACCGCAGCGGCGAAGATTGAGGGGTTGGTCGTGACGCCACGAATGCCGACCTCGTTGACCAGCTCGGCCAGTTCGCCGGAAGCGATTCGGTGCCGGCCAAGGTCGTCCAGCCAGACCGAGACGCCGGCGTCGGTGAGGGCTCGAATGTCAGTCATGCCGACATCGCCTGACGGGCGGCATTGACCACAGCTTCAGGGGTGAACCCGAACTCGCGGAACAAGATGGCTTGGTCGGCGGACGCGCCATAGTGATCGATGCCGACGACGACACCTTGGTCACCGACGAACGGACGCCACGACAGCGGCACGCCGGCTTCGACCGCGACTCGTGCTTTTACCTGGGGAGGCAGCACGGAGTCGCGGTACTCGGACGGCTGCTGCAGGAACCACTCCTGGCAAGGCATCGACACGACTTGCACCTCGACGCCCTCGACCGCCAGCTGCTGTGCAGC
>JBJMHG010000293.1:0-2618 GCA_045807485.1 Actinomycetes bacterium | reverse complement strand
CTCGGGGATCGCCATCTACTGGGTGTTTCGAACACAGGTGATGAGCGCGGTAGATGCTGGTATGGCCTCCCGTACCGACCAGATCATCGGAACCATAGATCAGGCCGACCGCAGAGCGTCCCTGCCCCTTGGTGGCGGGGTCATCGAGTCAGACGAAGCGTTCGCTCAGGTTCTTGATGCGAGTGGTGCGGTCATCGATAGCTCTGCGGGTGTGGGAGGGACGCCAATCGTTTCGCGCGACGAAATCCCTGATGTTGGAACCCGCACCACGTTCTCCAAGACCGTGTCCACCGAGCAAGACTCGATCCCCTCTCGTCTATTGGTAACGCACACCGACAACTACACCATTGTCGTTGGGGCGTCTCTGGAGGATGTCAACGACCAGTTTGCCTCGCTGGTGCGAGTAGGCCTGATCGTTGGAGTGCTGGCTATCGCGCTAACCGGCGGTGTCGGCTGGCTGGTGGCCGGTGCAGCCCTCAAACCGGTTGAGTCGATGCGCCAGCAGACCGAGGACCTTTCCGCCAGGAACCTGCATGAGCGGTTAGATGTGCCCAATACCCGCGATGAGCTGGGGCGGCTTGCGCGGACCCTCAACTCTCTGCTTGCGGACATCGAGGACGCGCTCGAGCGCGAAAGAACATTCATGGGCCAGGCGAGCCATGAGCTTCGCACTCCACTGGCGAACCTGAAAGCCGAGGTCGATATCGCCCTGCGCCGCGAACGTGGTGAGTCAGAGCTGCGGCTTGCGTTGGTCAGCGTTGCCGAAGAGGTCGATCGTCTGGTGTCTCTTGCGGCGGGTTTGCTTGACCTAGCGCGGCTGGGACAGGGGCAGTGGTCGCTGAGGACTGAAGACGTCGAGCCGCACGACGTCGTCAGCGAGCAAGTACTCCGGTGTCGCGGTCGCGCGCAGCTTCGCGGGGTCCGAATCTCACTGAATTGCCGTCCGCCCCGCCCGGCGGGTGCTTTTCGCGCCGACCGGCAGCGTCTCGCGCAGGTCGTTTCCAACCTTCTCGACAATGCCATTGCTCACAGCCCGTCCGGTACAACCGTCACGGTGACCAGCGATCGGCACGATGGCTGGACGCTCAAGGTGGTGGACGAGGGCCCGGGCTTTCCGGACGCAGATGCACACGGGCTCGTCCGACCTTTCGCTTCCGATGTAACGCACGAAGCCGGTTCGGCCGGCCTGGGTCTAAGCATCGTTCAGGCCATCGTGGACGCGCATGACGGGTCACTGACCCTCAAGAACTGCGTCAACGACGACGGAACCAGGGGTGGTGCCCTCGCCGTGGTCTTCATTCCGTCTCAAGTGCTCTGATTCTCACGCTCCTCTCACCAAGGCCGCGCAATGCTGCCTCCCAAGGAGGTCACTATGAAGCGAACAATCAAACACCGAGCGCTGGCTGTTACCACTCTGACAGTTGTCGCATTGACCGGAGTGAGATGGGCAAATGCCTCGCCATCACCATCGCCTGAGTCAACTGGGTACGCGGATTGTCCAATACCCACCGGGGCTGAGCCGATTGACTTGAGCCTGTACGACTTCAAGGCATCAGTCACCAACAGGCTTTGGCCCATGGCGCCAGGGACGCACTGGCGCTTTCGCGAGAGCGACACTGAAGGTGGGCATCAGCGAAATGACGTCACCGTGCTCGAGCGCACCAAGCTCGTCGACGGGGTCACCACCACGGTGGTGCACGACGCGACGGTCGAGCACCGAAGGCTGGTCGAAAACACCTTTGACTGGTACGCGCAGGACAAATGCGGAAACGTCTGGTACTTCGGTGAGAACACGCGGGCTTTCAACCGACGTGGAGGTGTGAGCCGCGAAGGTTCCTGGGAAGCTGGCGTCGATGGTGCTCTGCCAGGCGTCATCGTTCCTGCTGAACCCGTGGTCGGACTGCACTACCGACAGGAATACCTCGCCGGGCAGGCCGAGGACCGGGCACGCATCCTCAGCGTGGACGAACGAGCGAGCGCGCCCGCCGGGTTCTACCGTCACACGGTACTGACAGCAGAGAGCACTGCACTCGAGCCCCGAGTGTCGGAGTACAAGTTCTTGGCGCCCGGCTTCGGACCTGTTCTGGCTGTAAGTGTTTCCGGTGAGAGTGACCGTGAGGAGCTCGTGCACGTGGCGGTGCCTTGACGACATTCGATGCCACGCCAAGTGGAAGCCCAGGTGGAAGCTTGGCCATGACACGCGTCTGACTTCCGAGTCGAGCGGCCCGTTGCGCCCAGCTGTTCCGGATACGCTCCGACGATATGTCGGTTCGCAGCCCCACACCGCAAGGCAATACTCGAGTGACCGGCAAGGAGCAGTTCTATACGCCCCCTGAGATCGCTAACGGCGTCGTGCGGCGGTTGTTGTCGCTGGTACCCAACGCACTCGGTCGCACCTGGCTCGAACCGGCGGGAGGAACTGGCGCCTTCATCGACGCGGCGACGGCTGCTGGGGTTCTCGATGTCGTGAGCGTCGACATCGAGCCCTTGCACCCGCAGGTGGCGCAGGCGAACTTCCTCGACCTCGATCTACATCTACATGGAGCGGTGACGGTCACTAATCCACCATTCGGCCGCAACAACTCGCTCTCGGTCCCTTTCTTCAACCGGAGTGCGTT
>JBJMHG010000292.1:0-2782 GCA_045807485.1 Actinomycetes bacterium | reverse complement strand
CTACGGACCGATGGTCTCTGCGCCCCTCGGCACCATCGCCAGGGAACCGGGCAACCACCAATCTGCAGCGATGTCGCTCATCGACGAGTCCCACCAGATGGAGTCGCCGGCCTTCATCCAACCGTTGACGACTCAGGAGTTGGCAGTGTTGATGTTCTTGCCGACCTTGCGGTCCAACAGCGAGATCGCGGCAGCGATGCATCTGTCGACCAACACCGTGAAGTCCCACCTGAAGGCGATCTACCGCAAGTTCGGCGTGGAGCGTCGCCGTGACGCAGTCGTGCGGGCCCACCAACTCGAACTGCTCTGAGTACTGAGGGCATCGACCGCACCCACGGGTGGTGCTGCGCTCTGTCCGCGTGCTATTGCTTGGCTCAGCTACCCGAAAGGAGGTCCGATGGATCTCGGACCTGTCGAATACCTGATGCTGAGCTTTCCCGGAAACAAGTTCAACGGCGAGATATCCAAAGCCATTGCCGACCTGGTCGAGAACGGCACCGTTCGCATCCTCGATCTCACGTTCATCATCAAGGATGCCGACGGCACGACGGCGGTGTTCGAGTACGACGAGCTCGAAGAGGCCTCGGGATTCCAGGACATCGACGGCAGCGCGGATGGTCTGCTCAGTGAGGAGGACCTTGAAATGGCGGCCGAGGCACTCAGTCCCAACTCCTCCGCGCTGCTCATGGTCTGGGAGGACGTGTGGGCCGCTGACTTCCAGGCGGCCGTGCTCGCCTGCGGGGGAGAGGTCATCACCGGCGAGAGGGTGCCGCGTGAAATCGTCCAAGCCGCCTTTGCGGGCATCGACAGCTGACCAAGGAGAAACGCACATGATCAGAAGAGGAATCGGACGGGTCGGCCGCCCGGGCGTGATGGGCACCGTCGCTCGTACAGCGGTGATTGCGGGTACAGCCAGCGCCGTCGCCGGGGGAGTTGCACACCATCAACAGGGCAAGGAACAACAGGCGGCCGAGGCGGAACCTCCGCTCGCACCGGCACCCGACATGATCACCCAGCTGAAGGAACTGGCGTCACTGCGCGACGCCGGTGTCTTGACCGAGGCCGAGTTCGCCGCGCAGAAGGCCAAGCTTCTGGCCTGACTGCCCGACCTGTGGCTGCCCGACCTCGGCAAGCCACCCTTTGAGCACTTTGTACATCGCCGGCGACGTGAAGATGTCCTCCGCGGGTCTTGTCAGTTCACGCGGGTACAGCAGGAATGGGTGTGTCTGCGGCCCGCCCAGACCGCCGTGCGAACTGACCTGATCCTCGAACGCACACACCTCCTCGAGGTCCGGGTCGTAACGGCTGTTGACCATGAGATCGGCGACGGTCGCATAGCTGTCGATCTCCGCGACCTGTTCGCGGGCGCGCAGTCCGAACGGTCGGAGCGGGTCTTGACCGACCACTTCACCAGTTGTCAGATCGAGGCAGCCGTGCTTGCCCAGCACCACTGAGCCTCCGTTGTCCTGACGCACCAGGATGAACCCGATCTCGTCGTGCGCGGCCAGCCCAGTGATCAGCCGCGGATACCGTGCCTCGATCTGCTCGCGCGTCGCCCGGCCGGCGATGCCGGGGATCGAGACCAACCCGAGGCTTCCCGACGCCAACACCACGGGCTCGTCCTCGGCAAGCTTGCCGGTCAAGGCTTCCGAATTGCGCGCCTGGCGGAACCATGCGGTGGACTCCGTGCGACCGGCCTCGGCATCCGAGTCGCCCGAAGTCGCCCCACCGCACAGTGCTGCGACCAGCTGAGGCAATGTCATCCTGCAGCGTTGCTGGAACGTCGAGCCCTGCGTCTGCCCGAGATCGGACAGCACGACGATCTTGTACGGCCGCGGAGTCCACAGACGGGTTCGCTCGATCCGTCCGATCTGGCGGTCCAAATCACGCAGCACGGCGAGTGCATCGACTCGTTCGGGACCCGAGTGGTGGGCCACCTCGTCGTAGCCGAGCATGTCGACATAGATCGCCGAGCGCCCCTCGCACATGTCGTTGACGACACCCTGCACGGACACGTCGCGTGTGATGACGGTGGTGAACGTTCGCAGCAGTGCATACGTCCAGCCTCGCTCGACGCGAGGGACCACACCGCGTCGCCGTTGACGACTCGCGGCGAGGCGCTCCCGGGCGATCTCCACCAGCGCCGCCATCAACGTTCGGACCGTTTGGCCCGGACGCGAGAAGTATCCGAAGTACCCGGCGCCGGTGCGCCCTTCCTTGCGCCGGCCCGCACCACTCATCGTCAGGACTGCTCGCTCCGCATCACCTGAGAAGAGGTTGCCGTAGCTCGAACCTTCGTGCGCCAACAAGCCTGCACCGTCCGAATGGGTGCGTTCGATGAGCGCCGCGCACTTCGGATGATTCGACACGACGATCTCGCCAGTCGATTTGTCGAGCCACCGGAACGCCGGCATGTCGGCCGTCGAGCCGTGCAGTATTCCGCACTGGCTGACCCCCGTCTGCGATGACCATCCCGTTTCCCACGCCACGAGATCGTGGGTGCCGTCGAGCAACCAGCGATGCAGCGTGGGAGCGTCGCCGGAACGGATGGCGCGCATCAGCACTGCATGGGCGACGCCATCCAGTTGGATGAAGACGATGCCTGGGACGTCAGTGACGTTGGCGCCGTCGACGCGCTTGCGGGCCTGTCGCGAAACGCGTTGGTCGACCCACGATGTGTCGTCGACGGCCATGAGGCCACTGATGGCGGTGCTCACGATGACAAGCCCGACGACGATGGACAGAGCCGTCCAGAAGCCGTCGATCTCGACACCTGGAAGGA
>JBJMHG010000291.1:0-5556 GCA_045807485.1 Actinomycetes bacterium | reverse complement strand
CAGCGGCCACCCGATGTCAGGACTTTCCCCGAAGCGGTTCGGCCATCGACCCTCGATTCTCGGCGATCAGCCGCGCAAGGGTCGACGCTCGGTGAAGGAGGCTTGAGATGAGTCGTCTAGCCACCTTCACCTCTGGCCTCTACAGCGGTGACATCTCGTTCGACTTCGTCGGACGCCGCAAGATCTGGTACATCGTTTCTGCCGTCTTGCTCGTGATCTCACTCGGTGCGATTGCCGTCAATGGTCTGAAGTGGGGAGTGGAGTTCTCCGGAGGCGCCGTCTTCACTCTGAAGTCAGAGTCGTGCACCGTCGAGTCAGCTCGCGACGCTGTGGCCGGCGAAGTGCCATCGGGTGACCCGATCGTGACAGAGCTGAACGGCCAGAGCGGACGCCAGGTGCGCGTCCAGACTGTCGACCTCACTCCTGCTCAGACGGGAGCGGTGAGTGCTGCATTTGCCAAGTCGTGTGACGTCCCAGTGGTCGACGTGTCGACGCAGGTGATCGGGCCTTCTTGGGGTGAGCAGATCACCAAAAAGGCGCTGACCGGCCTCGTGGTCTTCCTGATTCTGATCGTGTTCTATCTGTCGATCACCTTCGAATGGCGAATGGCCGTGGCGGCGCTCGTAGCGCTGTTCCACGACGTCTTCATCACGATCGGTATCTATGCCCTCGTCGGGTTCGAGGTGACACCGGCGACGGTGATCGGTGTGCTGACCATCCTCGGCTACTCGCTCTACGACACCGTGGTCGTCTTCGACAAGGTGAAAGAGAACACTCGAAGCGTCCAGGCAACGAGTCGGATGACCTACAGCGAAGCTGCCAACCTGGCGGTCAACCAGACCTTGGTGCGTTCGATCAACACCTCGATCGTCGGATTGTTGCCGGTCGCCAGCCTGCTGTTTGTTGGCGCCTATGTCTTGGGCGCTGGAACCCTGAAAGATCTTGCGCTGGCCCTGTTCGTCGGAATCGCCGTCGGCACCTACTCGTCGATCTTCGTCGCGACGCCGGTGCTGGCACAGCTCAAAGAGCGCGAGCCGGCGATGCAGGCCCTGGCGAAGCGGGTACAGGCCCGACGCGCAGGTGGTCGTGAGCCGGGCAGCAGCGCGGCGGCGCCGAAGGGAGCCACTGCCAGCGATGGCCTCGAGGAGGAGTCGAGTTCCGCAGCAACAGCGACCAAGACCGCTCCGAAGCCACAGGGAAACCGTGGACCCCGCAACCAGCCGAAGCGAAAGCCCAAGCGCAGGCGTTGAGCCCGGTTCCATCCGGAGCCTCGCGTTGAACCGAAATATTCGACGGCGTCATTACACTGGATGACAACGATCGGCGAGATCCACAGCTAGATCCAAGGCGCGAACCACAGCGAGATCCAAGGGCGGTGCCCGTATGAGTGAAGACGGCGCGCAAGCTGGCGCTGCCGTTCGCACTGACCGGGGCCCGGACGCTCCACCGGATTCACCACCGCGACCTGACTCACAACCGCGCCGCGTGCGCGCTGCGTTCGCCCGGCTAGGTGGGCATCGCACCACCCACCCGCCCGAGCTCGGCCCGATCATTCGTTCCGTGCGAGCCGTGCACCCGAAGGCGGACGTCAAGGTCATCGAACGTGCCTACGCAGTTGCTGAGGCACGTCACCAGGGTCAGAAGCGTCGCAGCGGTGAGCCGTACATCACGCACCCGCTCGCCGTGACCCAGATTCTGGCTGATCTGGGAATGACACCGCCGACGCTCTGTGCCGGTCTCCTGCACGACACGGTGGAAGATACCGACTACGGGCTCGAGCAGCTGCGGTCAGAGTTCGGCGACGAGATCGCACTGCTGGTAGACGGCGTCACCAAGCTCGACAAGGTGAAGTACGGCCAAGCCGCGCAGGCCGAGACCACCCGCAAGATGGTCGTCGCGATGGCGCGCGACATCCGGGTGCTGGTGATCAAGCTGTGCGACCGTTTGCACAACATGCGGACCCTGCGCTATCTGCCGGAAGAAAAGCAGCAGAGCAAGTCACGAGAGACGCTCGAGATCTACGCACCGCTGGCACACCGACTCGGCATGAACGCCATCAAGTGGGAGCTTGAAGATTTATCGTTCGCGACGCTGTACCCAAAGGTCTACGAAGAGATCGTCAACCTGGTGGAGCGTCGGGCGCCGAGTCGCGACGAGTACCTGTCGAACGTGATCCACGACGTCGACGAGGCGCTGCACGAGGCTCGCATCGACGGTGACGTCACCGGACGCCCGAAGCATTACTACAGCGTTTACCAGAAGATGATCGTCCGCGGCCGCGACTTTGCCGACATCTACGACCTCGTCGGCCTGCGCGTGCTCGTCGACTCGGTCCGAGACTGCTACGCAGCTTTGGGCGTGATCCATGCGAGGTGGAACCCGGTGCCCGGCCGGTTCAAGGACTACATCGCAATGCCCAAGTTCAACATGTACCAGTCGCTTCACACGACGGTGATCGGGCCGGAGGGCAAGGCGGTCGAGCTGCAGATTCGCACACATGCGATGCACCGGCGGGCTGAGTACGGCGTCGCCGCGCACTGGAAGTACAAGGAAGGGTCGGGTGCGGCGTCCACACAGGACGATATGACCTGGTTGCGTCAGCTGCTCGACTGGCAGCAGGAGACGACCGATCCCGGTGAGTTCCTCGACTCGCTTCGGTTCGAGATCAGTGGCACCGAAGTCTTTGTCTTCACTCCCAAGGGTGATGTTGTGGCACTGGTGACCGGAGCGACTCCCGTCGACTTCGCGTACGCGGTACACACCGAGGTGGGTCACCGGACGGTGGGTGCACGGGTGAACGGACGCCTGGTGCCGCTCGACTCCGTGCTCGAGAACGGTGACGTCGTCGAGGTCATCACCTCCAAGTCGGAGGGTGCAGGGCCTAGCCAAGACTGGCTGGGATTCATCAAGTCACCGCGGGCGCGTAACAAGATCCGGTCGTGGTTCTCCAAGGAACGCCGCGAGGAGGCAATCGAACAAGGCAAGGACGCCATCGCCCGAGCGATGCGCAAGCAGGGCCTGCCGATGCAGCGGATCATGTCTGGCCCCGCGCTGCTGTCGGTCGCCGCAGACCTGAAGCTGAAAGACATCGAGTCGCTGTACGCAGGTGTTGGCGAAGGTCACATCAGCGCCCAGACCGTGGTGCGCAAGCTGGTCGACGTGCTCGGGGGAGAAGAGGGCGCCACAGAGGACATCGCTGAGGCCACGGTCGCAACGAAACCGGCCCGGGTGCGCACAGGGGAAGATCCTGGCGTCGTGGTGAAGGGCGTCGACGACGTCTGGGTCAAGCTGGCGCGTTGCTGCACTCCTGTGCCGGGCGACTCCATCGTCGGCTTCGTCACCAGGGCGCGCGGCGTATCGGTGCATCGCACAAACTGTGTCAACGTGACGGCGTTGGCGACCGACCGCTTCGTCGACGTCGAGTGGGCGCCCACTTCGTCGAGCGTTTTCTTGGTGTCGATTCAGGTCGAGGCGTTGGACCGCGCTCGGCTGCTCTCGGACGTCACTCGCGTTCTCTCCGACCAGCACGTCAACATCCTCAGCGCCTCGGTGACGACAACCCGAGACCGAGTGGCGATGTCACGCTTCACCTTTGAGATGGGCGACACCCGCCACCTTGGACACGTGCTGAACGCGGTGCGCGGCATTGAGGGTGTGTTCGACGCCTATCGCGTCACCAACACCTGAGCGCCTCTCGGACTAATCGTCGGAGCGGCTCAGCTGAACTCCTGCAGCGAGCTCTCTGCTTGGGCTAGCCACTGACGTCTAGCTTCGAGTGCGGCATCGGCCTTCTCTACGTCGGCGGGGCGTCCAGCTGCCACCGCCTTCTCGCGCTCGGCCTCGAGCTTGGCGATCGACGACGTCAGCTGTGCGATCGTCGCTTCGGCGCGAGCACGAGCCTCAGGGTTGGTTTGCTGCCACCGGGCATCCTCAGCTTTGCGTACTGCCAGCTCGACCTGCTGCAAGCGTCGCTCACTGGTCTGCTTGTCGGCGCGCGGCACATGACCGATGCTGGCCCATCGATCCTGGATCGATCTGAGGGCGGTGCGGGTTGCGGCGAGGTCTTTGACCGGCAGCAGGGCTTCGGCCTCGTCGGCCAACTTCTGCTTGGCCTGAAGATTTTGCTGCTGTTCGGCGTCACGTTCGTCAAAGACGGCCGATCTGGCCGTGAAGAATGTGTCCTGCGCGGCTTTAAAACGAGCCCAGAGTTCTTGCTCGGTCTCGCGGGTGGCCGGCCCGGCCGCCTTCCAACGCTGCATCAAGGAGCGGAAGGCGTTTGACGTCGGCCCCCAGTCCTTGCTCGTCGAGAGGGCCTCGGCTTCCTTGACCAGCTTCTCTTTGACGGCGACCGCCTCGGTTCGCTGCTGGTCACGCTGGGCAAACCAGGCGCGACGTCGCTTCTCGAACGTGCTGCGAGCATGGCTCAGCCGTTTCCACAGCTCCTGCTCGTAGCCACGCTCGGCGTGCGGAGCTTGGCGCCACTCTTCAACCAGGTGCTTGAAACGCTCTCCAGTGGCCTTCCACTGGGTGCTCTCGGCGAGTCGCTCGGCTTCGACAACCAGCTTTTCGCGCGCCGCTCTCGCTTCCGCCTTGGCCGCTTCGCGCTCGGCTTTGCGGATGGCGCGCTGCTGG
The DNA here is from genome assembly GCA_045807485.1 of Actinomycetes bacterium. GTDB lineage: Bacteria > Actinomycetota > Actinomycetes > JAHEKZ01 > JAHEKZ01 > JAHEKZ01. The sequence continues at coordinate 924 of JBJMHG010000291.1, read as the reverse complement.
CCCACGCCGTCGACAAGGGCGTCGAGCCGGCGTCGAAGTGCTGCAAGATCACCGATGCAGTGCGGCTCATCGACCTGCTCGCGAAGCTTGCCGATGGCGGCCATCGCTTCGTCCGCTGGGAGGCCGGACTCACCGATGCGGTGTTCGAGCAGCTCGATCTCGACTGACAGCGTCGCGTATTTACGCTCGTAGAAACGAATGCCCTCTGCTGGTTCGCCGGCCAGCCACTCGCCTACCTTGACTTCGGGTGTGGGACCGTCCGGTGTGCGGACGAAGACCGCTCCGTGCTCGTCGACGCGTCCCCACGGTTCGGCCGGTTTGCCGGACGCCGCGGGCACTCCGGGCGGGGGAGCCGGTGTCGGTGCGGGGCGCGCCGGGGTGGGGACAGTAGGAGTGGGGACAGCAGGGGTGGGGCCAGCGGCGGGAGCGGGAGCCGGGGGCTGCGCTTGACGCTCCTCGGCTGGAGGCTCCGGCGGACTCTCGGGGGTGCTCGTGGACTCGGTCATTTCGACTGCTCGATCCGGGCAGCCGTGATGGTGATCGGTTCTGCCGGCGGTCCGTCACCTGGCTTTGCAGAGTCGGGGGAGACCCCCGCGTCGGCGATCTTCTGCACGACGTCCAGCCCCTTGCTGATCTGACCGACGATCGTGTAGTCCGGCGGCAGCGTGGTGTCTTTGTAGACCAAGAAGAACTGGCTGCCGGCTTGGCCGCCGGAAGGCTCGGCCATGGCGACCGATCCCTTGGGGTAGTTGCCTTTCGTGTTCTTCGGAAGGTTCTCGTCGGCCGTGGTGTAGCCGGGCGTGCCCTCTCCGGTGCCGGTGCGGTCACCGCACTGCAGAACAAAGATCCCCTCAGTGGTCAGTCGATGGCACTGCGTGTTGTCGTAATAGCCCTGCCCGGCGAGAAACGCCAGTGAGTTGGAGT
>JBJMHG010000290.1:0-7347 GCA_045807485.1 Actinomycetes bacterium | reverse complement strand
GGTGCTCGACGATCGCTGCGACTCGTCCATCGGAGTTCCGGACGATGCGGCCGTACCCGGTCGCGTCTTCCAAGCTGGCGGTGAGAACCGTGGCCGCGCAGCCATGCTCGGCATGTTGGCTGACCAGAGCGCCGAGCGCCTCGGCCTGCAGCAACGGAGTGTCTCCGCACACCACGACGACAGAACCAACAGCATCCGGGACGGCTTCCAAAGCCAGGCGCACCGCGTGACCGGTGCCGTTCTGATCGTCCTGCACGACCTCGAGTGCCTCTGGAGCCACGCCACGAAGGTGTGCGGACACTGCCTCGCGACCGTGACCAATGACGACCACAGTGCTCTCGGCGTCCAACGGAGCGACGGCTGCGAGAACGTGCGCGAGCAGCGATCGTCCCAATACCGTGTGGAGCACCTTGGGGGTGCTCGACTTCATGCGAGTGCCTTCGCCCGCGGCAAGTACCACGACCGCGGCCGGTCTGGGCGTGCTCACGGCATCCACGCTCCCGGGGGAGGATTCGAACCCCCATTAACGGGACCAAAACCCGCTGTCCTGCCCTTAGACGACCCGGGAAGAGGCGGCTGGCTCAGGGCCTGCTGCGACAGCCGCCGGGCGCCAACACTAACCGGGCACTGCGGGTCGACGTAGATGGTCTACGGCCTGCCTGGACGCACCCGTAGCTCAGACTCCGCTGGCGCGCGCTACTCGACGGGCTACGGTACCGTAGGTTACGGTTGCGTAACTTACGAAAGGATCCTTGCCGGTGACTGAGCTGATCGACCTCTACAACCCGCCCACTGACCCGTCGGCCGTCGAGGCCCCAGAACGTCAGACCGCCGGACATTTGTTCTGGCTTTACGTGTTCATCGTCGTACCACTGGCCGCGGTCGTTGCTGCCATTCCGCTGGCATGGGGCGGTTTCATCGGACCGGTCGATATCGCTCTGCTCTTGGTCTTCTACAGCGTCAGCGCATCCGGTATCACCGTCGGATTCCACCGCTACTTCACACACGGCGCCTACAAGGCGAAGCCCTGGGTCCGCGTGATGCTCGCCATCGCGGGAACCCTTGCCATCGAAGGCCCACTCGACCGATGGGTCGCCGACCACCGCAAGCACCACGCCTTCAGCGACAAAGACGGCGACCCACATTCACCCTGGCGATTCGGCGAGACGGTCCCCGCGCTCATGAAGGGGCTGTTCTACGCACACATGGGATGGCTCTTCGACATCGAGCAGACCTCGCGACGCAAGTACGCGCCAGACTTGATCGACGACCCGGCCATGCGTCGTGTGTCGACAGCGTTCCCCTTGATCGTCCTGGTGTCAGTCTTTCTCCCGGCAGTGCTCGGTGGACTGTTGACGTGGTCGTGGTGGGGCGCATTGACCGCCTTCTTCTGGGCCGGGTTGGTGCGCATAGCGCTTGTGCACCATGTGACCTGGTCGATCAACTCGATCTGTCACGTCGTCGGAGAACGCCCGTTCAAATCGAGAGACCGCTCGGGCAACGTCTGGTGGCTTGCGATCCCGTCGTTCGGCGAGAGCTGGCACAACCTCCATCACGCCGACCCAACTTGCGCCAGGCATGGCGTAGAGAAGGGTCAGATCGATCTCAGCGCTCGAATGATCGCGTGGATGGAGAAGGCTGGCTGGATTTGGGACGTGCGGTGGCCCAAGGCGACGCGCCTCGACTCACGCCGCGCATGAGAACCCGCGGATGAGAAACCGCCCGTGAGCGACCAGCCTCAGGAGCGTCGGCGTTCACGTATGACGAGCGCTGCTCGTCGCGAGCAGCTGCTGCAAGTCGGTCGTTCGCTGTTCGCCGAGCGTGGGTTCGAGGCCACGTCGGTCGAAGAGATCGCGTCCAAGGCTGGCGTTTCCAAGCCGGTTGTGTACGAGCACTTCGGCGGCAAAGAGGGTTTGTACGCCGTCATCGTCGACCGCGAGATGCAGAAGCTGCTCAACACCATCGAGGGAACCCTGACTGGCGACAATCCCCGCCGTCTGTTGGAGCAAGCGGCGCTTGCGCTGCTCACCTATATCGAAGAAGACACCGACGGATTTCGCATCATGGTGCGTGACTCCCCCGTCGCCACGTCTACCGGGACGTTCGCGAGTCTGATCGTCGACATCGCCGGCCAGGTCGAGCACTTGCTCGCCAGCGAGTTCAAGGGGCGTGGCTTGGACGCCAAGTTTGCGCCGATGTACTCGCAGATGCTGGTCGGCATGGTCGCGCTGACCGGCCAGTGGTGGGTGGAAGTACGCAAGCCCAAGAAAGCCGACGTCGCCGCACATCTGGTCAACCTCAGCTGGAACGGTTTGCGCGGGCTAGAGGCCAAGCCGCGGCTGAGTTCGGCGGGCTGAGCGGTGTTGCGCCTTTTACGCCTTATCTCCAGCGCACTAGCGTTCGCCCCATGAGCGAGCAGCCACCGCAGCAGCCGCAAGACCCGTACTCAGTGCCGCCACCTGGTGCCGCACCACCTCCACCTCCACCAACTCCGGCGCCACCTCCCGCCGACAGTGGCTACCCGCCGCCTCCGCCCCCCGGCTACCCGGCTCCCACTTATCCAGCCGAGGGCTATCCGGGCGGGCAGCCGCCGAAGCCGGGCCAAAGCGGCTTGTCGATCGCGGCGCTCATCTTCGCCATCATCACCGTCTTTCTCTGTTGGATTCCGTTCGTCGGCGCGATCCTCGCCCTCCTCGCTCTCGTACTCAGCATCGTCGCGTGGATGACGTCGAAGTCGGCCGGCCGGCCGGTCGGAATGGCGGTTGCAGCCACCATCGTGAGCGCGCTTGCTTTGCTCGCGGGAATCATTCTCACCATCTTGTTGATCTGGATCATCAACGTGTTCGGTGATGACGTCCGAGACTGCAACAACTCCACCCTGACCGACCAGCAGCAACAGACCTGCCTCGAGAACCGGATCAACGACCGCCTCGGCATCGACCAGACGCCTTGATCCCGTGACCGATCACCTCGAGACCGAGCCGGACGCAGCGGTAGCGCAACAGCGTGACGAGGTCGACGACCTCGTCGCCGCCTGGCGCAGAGAGCGGCCCGATCTCGATGTGACGCCGCTGGAGGTGTTGAGCCGGATCACGCGGCTCGCGCGTCACCTCGACCGTGCGCGCGGGCAGGCGTTCTCGCGTCATGGGCTCGAGGGGTGGGAGTTCGACGTGCTCGCCGCTCTGCGCCGAGCAGGTGAGCCATATCGACTGTCACCAGGAAAGCTGCTTCAGCAGACCCTGGTGACCTCTGGAACCATGACCAACCGCATCGACCGACTCGCGGCACGCGGGTTGGTCGAGCGACACCCTTCGCTGGACGATCGGCGCAGCGTCATGGTTCAGCTCACCGAGGCTGGGGTGACCAAGGTGGACGCCGCGCTGATCGATTTGCTCGCCCACGAACGTGCGATCCTGACCGATCTCAGTGCCGACGACGCTGACACCTTGGCCAGTCTGCTGCGTCGTATGTTGACCCGGTTTGACCACCCTGCGGGCTGACGTCGTCAGACGTTCACACTGCCGCGACGTACCGACCGTTCTGCAGAACCGGCACAACATCGTCGGCGTCCACCTGCTCGGCCAGGCGCACATCCTCCGCAAAGCCTCGCTCGACCAGCTCACGACCTGAAGCGACTTCGGACAGAGACGACCTCGATCGAAAGGCGGCAGCGGCAGCGGATGCCTCTGGCGTCAACGAAAACTCGCTGTTCGAATCCAGCAGCTTGGCGGCGATCGCGCCGGCCCCCACCAAGTCCTCGTAGCACACCCGGAGTGAACCGTCCGGCCACTGCTCCCCCGCTGGAACCAACCCCACTGTCTCGAATCGGCCAGACAACCAACCGGCCACCGCACCGGCATTTCGAATCGAGCCCGCGACGACCGTGAGTCCAGACATCAGGGCTGCGTGCGAGATCACAGATCCGTTGTCGGACGGCATGATCAGTCGCTCGCCGTCAGCGACCTCGAGCAACGAGGCTGGCGACAATGTTCGACCTTCACGCATGTTCCGGCCACGGACGAGCGTTGCGCCAATGGCTCTTGCCAGCTCTTCAGCACGCTCGTGCCCGCTGTGTGGCCAGACTGCCGCGCCACGGCCGACCGCGACCGCAACTGACGTCGAGAACGACAGCACGTCGATGATCACGACACAGTCGCACGTCTCGGACAGCATGCGAAGCCCCTGGGGTCCCCACTCCAAGCGGACGCTTGTCGGCGTGTCAGTGGTCATAGTCACGCCTCATCCCGCTCACGCCTCCACGACCCTCGCTCCGGGAACCGGTCCTACTGCTGATGCGACTGAGCGACATGTTCCCGATGCGGTGAGCGCGACCGCCAGGTCGAGCGCGTGTTCCTCGTCGCGCGCGAGGAATGCGCACGTCGGACCGGACCCTGAGACCAACGCACCGAGCGCACCATACTCATCGCCGACGTCCAAAGTCATTGACAGCCCGGGCCTCAGCGATACTGCGGCTCTCTGCAGGTCATTGGCGAGCGCGCCTCCGAGTGACACCGCGTTGCCAGCGCGCAATGCACTCATCACCGAGTCAGAGACCCGCGGCTCTGGCAGCACAGACCCACGGCGGAGCCGGTCCAGCTCGCCGTAGACGTCGGGAGTGGCGAGTCCGTCTTCAGCGAACGCGAACACCCAGTGGAAATGTCCTCGCGCCAGCACAGGCGTCAGCTTGTCCCCGCGGCCAAGACCCATCGCGGTGTGACCTACTAGGGCGAAGGGGACATCGCTGCCGATCGAAGCCGCGAGCTCGACCAGCTCATCGCGGTCAAGATGCGCGCCCCACAACCGGTCGAGGGCGAGCAGAGCTGCTGCGGCGTCCGCGCTGCCCCCAGCCATTCCTGCAGCAACTGGGATGCCCTTGTGAATGTGCAGATGTGCGTGTGGCTCAACATCGATGTGGTCCGCGAGGACTCGGGCAGCGACCAACGCCAGGTTGTCGTCATCGACCGGAACGGCGTCGGCGTATTCACCTTCGACGCTGACCGTCAAGTGGTCACCGGGCAGAGCCGTGACGTCGTCGAACACCGACACAGCCTGATAGACCGTGGCGACATCGTGAAACCCCTCGTCGCCAGCGGCACCCACTAGGAGCTCCAGATTCACCTTGGCAGGAGCGCGCACGGTGACTGGACTCACTCGCCAAGTGTGTCAGCAATCCTCAGGTGCGCGCAGTGGGGCGATGCTCGGCGATGGCCGCGAACTGCGCGACGGTAAGACGCTCGCCTCTCAGGCCCGGGTCGACGCCAGCTGCTCGCAGAGCCGCATCCGCGGCGTCGGTGCCACCAGCCCAGCGTGCCAGGGCACGACGAAGGCTCTTTCGACGTTGAGCGAAGGCAGCATCGACGCACGCGAAGACCTCGGCGCGGGACGCCGCTGTGTTCGGGGCTGGTCGCCGACGAAAGGCGACCAAGCCAGAGTCGACATTGGGTACCGGCCAGAACACCGACCGCGGAACCCGACCCTGCTGGGTCACGTCGGCATACCACGCGGCCTTGACGCTGGGTATTCCATAGGTGCGGCTACCGGGTGGCGCCGCCAGACGTTCGGCAACCTCCCACTGCACCATGACCAGCCCGCGATCAAGGGAGTCGAACTCACTGAGCAGGTGCAAAAGAACCGGCACCGCGACGTTGTACGGCAGGTTGGCCACGAACACCCGTGGCGCAATGGCCCATGCCGCGCCGGTCACCTGCAGTGACGCGGTGCCGGGGGCTGCATCCACCTCGCTGGCAGCGCTCAGCTGCAGAGCATCGGCGTTGACCACGACTGCGTGTTGCTGTTGGTCGGGTGCATGTTCGGCCACGGTCTTCGGCAGTGCTGCTGCCAGCAGCGAGTCGATCTCAACGGCAACCACCCGCGCTTCCGCTTCGAGTAGCGCCAGTGTCAAGGACCCGAGACCAGGACCAACCTCGAGCACCACGTCGCCGGAACTGACTCGAGCCAGCCGAACGATCCTGCGTACCGTGTTCGCATCGACGACGAAGTTCTGCCCCCACCGCTTGGTCGGTCTGAGGTCGAGGCGCTCTGCCAGCTCTCGGACCGCAGACGGACCGAGCAACACCGGGTGGGTCACGAGAAGAGCAGCGGTCCGCACACCGGCCACGGACTGGCGCCCGACCGGTTGTAAAGAATCTGCGCGCGATAGGTCTGCTCTTCGGGGGTAGCGGCGATGGGGTTACCGGTGCCGCCCACAGATGCCCATGTCGATAGAGAGAACTGGTACAGCCCGTAGTAGCCGGCGCTGTTGACGGCGGTGGGGCTGCCTCCGGACTCGCACTGCGCCAGCGCCGCCCAGTTCAGACCCTCGGCGCCGGTGGTCGGTGCGGTGTAGGGGCGCACCTTGGTTCCGTAGACGACGATTCTCTTGACCGGCTCGCGCACCACGCGCCGGCTCAGCTGCTGTTTCCGGACCACAACGCCATCGTGGCGGACGATCTTGATCTCGCGGACACCCACACCGGCGCGGCCGCCCTGGATGACCTTCTCGGAGCCCTCGTACCGGTCGGGGTCGGCTCGTCGGACAACCTGTGGCGAAATTCGATAGCGCTGGCGCTGAACCTTGGAGTCGACCCGCGTCACCTCGATCTGCAGGCCGGTCTCGACCGCATGGTGCAAGCGCACATTGACGAGGTCGTCGGCGCCGAGTCGCACGCCGGCCTCCCGCAGCACCTCCCCCACGTTGGACGCCGTGGTCACGACAGTGGTGCGCAGGTTGTCGTGCAGCACCGTTACCTGGTCGGGCATGTGAACGCCCACGCGTCCGCCGCTCAACGGAAGCCTTGCCGACCGGGACGTGGTGACCTCACCGTCACCGAGACGGACGCCGACCTGTGAAAGGGCGGCGTCGACGGTGAGCTCGGTCGTCCACAGCTGCGTGGGCTTGCCGTCGATGACCACCTGGATGGGACGCGCGTGCCGCACCGTCACCTGGTCGATGTCGCTGAGCGTGGCCTCAGGAGCGGGCTGTACCAAGTCGCGGTCAGACACCTCGACGCCTTGGTCGTCGAGCAGCTCGCCGATGGTTGCTGCGCGCGTCTCGATGCTCTGCTCGTGACCGTCCAAGGACAGCTCGACGGTGCGGTCGCTGTGAGTGAATCCAGAAACGCCAAGCACGAGGGCGACCGCGAGGCCGCCCTCGATCACCAGCTTCAGCCGTCGAGACACGCAATTCACGCTAGCCGCGAGATCCGGCGAGGACCAATCGGAGCGGCCATATCTGTGCGTTCCGAGGGCAGCGATTGGGGCTATACGGGTAAACCTCCAGGTGAGAGTGAGATGTCCCACACGGGCCTCACCACGGCCCAAAGGCTGCCTCCGTCGCGGCTGTCACCG
>JBJMHG010000289.1:0-9317 GCA_045807485.1 Actinomycetes bacterium | reverse complement strand
CCGATTGCCCGATCTACTAGACCCGCTTGCAGGAACGCCGCGGCCACGGTCGGGCCGCCCTCGAGCAGCACATGGTGGATCTCACGATCGAAGAGCTGTTCGATGACGTGATGCGGTGAACGCGTTCTCAGCTGAATGGTTTGCGCCGCCGAGTTGTTGACCCGAGCCGCCGCAGGCACATCACGAAGACCCACGACGACGCGCACGGGTTGCTCATCGAACACCTGGCCATCGGCAGCGCGCGCAGTGAGCTCAGGGTCGTCGTAGAGCACTGTTCCGGTACCAACCATGACGGCATCGACCAAGCCGCGCAGGCGGTGCACTTCTTGCCGCGCCTGCGGTCCGGTGATCCAACGACTGGTGCCATCGAGTGCCGCTACCCGACCGTCGACGGTGCTCGCGACCTTCCACGTGACATATGGCCGCCGCCGCTCCATCGCCAATGACCACACAGGATTGAGCTGGCGTGCCTGATCGCCGAGTAGATCCCCTTCAACGCTCAACCCCGCCGCTGCAAGGACCTGGGCTCCGCCCTGTGCCCGAGGGTTGGGGTCGGCCTGTGCGAAGACCACACGCACGATTCCCGACCGAACCAGCGCTTCCGTGCACGGACCCGTGCGCCCTATGTGCTGGCAGGGTTCGAGAGTGACGACGGCGGTACCTCCCCGCGCCGCCTCACCAGCCGCACGAAGAGCCTCGACTTCGGCATGCGGATGGCCTGCCCCCAAGTGGACGCCCTCGCCAACCCACCCACCGTTGGCATCGATGATCACCGACCCGACTCGCGGATTGGGGCTGGTGCGACGGTTCACCGAGCCAGCAAGGGCGAGGGCGCGACGCATCGCGTCCACCTCGTTGCTGTTGGCCATCGCAGTCCTCGCCCAGTCGGGCTCCGGGACACATTCGACGCCACGTCACCATCGACTGCGACAGCCTTGCGGCTGGCCGAGCCGTGGCACGCGCCTCCCATCCGGACTTTCACCGTCGGCCTCGGAATTCCACCGAGTCAACCGATCACTGGCTGCGATCGGGTCGCGGGCTGTCACCGCCGGTTCGGACTTACACCGACCCCGGAGCGTGCTTCAACGTTGGCTTGAGTCTCTCACATCGATCAGCCAGCCAAGTCGGGGATCGGCGAGTTGAATGACCGGGCTCGAGGTTTGCTCTAGAGCCTGCTCGCGGACGCCGCAGCGTTCCGTAGCGACTGCACCATGGCGGCAGGATCATCGGCTGTGAAGACCGATGAACCTGCGACGAACACGTCGGCTCCCGCCTCGGCCGCCCGCTCAATGGTCGATGGCGAGATCCCGCCGTCGACCTGGAGCCACACTGCGGAGTCGCGGTCGCGCAAGAGTTGGCGCGTGCGTCGAATCTTGGGCAGGACGACGTCGAGGAAGCTCTGGCCACCGAAGCCCGGTTCGACCGTCATCAGCAACACCATGTCGACCTCGGGCAACAACTCGGCGTAGGCGTCGATCGGTGTGGCCGGCTTGAGTGCCATACCTGCGCGCGCGCCAAGTCGGTGCAGCTCGCGCGCCAACCGAACAGGCGCCTGAGCTGCCTCTATGTGAAAGGTGACGGACTCAGCGCCCGCCTCGGCGTAGGCAGGTGCCCACCGGTCGGGGTCTGCGATCATCAAGTGGCAGTCCAGTGGCATTGAGGACGCCTTGCGCAGTGACTCCACTATGGGCAGACCCAACGTCAGGTTGGGGACGAAGTGGTTGTCCATGACGTCGACGTGCACCCAGTCAGCTACTTCCGAGATGGACTCGACCTCGGCGGCCAGGCGGGCGAAGTCAGCAGACAAGATGCTCGGACTGATCTGGATTCCCACATCACCAGTGTAGGGATCTGGCGCTCAGAGCGGATTGCTCCACGCCCGCCGCCCGTTGGCGTCGACCACGGTCACACGGCGGTACCTCGTCGAGCTGACCCGGGGGTCGAATCGCACCGAAGTGATGAGGCCCTGGTCGTCGGTCAGCAGCACCTCACCTTGGCGGCGTCCGCCAACGCCGACTGACACCGCAATGCCAAGTTCTTCCTCGCCCTGCAGCAACACCGACTTGGCCGGCGAACAGTCGACCACCACGCCCTCATCAGTGGACTCGATGTGCCGGATCTCGGGACCGTGTGAGAAGTAGGAGTTGCCGGTACGCAGGGCATCCAAGACAGCGGATTGGCTGCGCGCTGCGGCTCGCACCATGGTCCATCCCGTCGCCAGCTCGAAGAGTGGGTAGTGCTGATCGTCAGTGGCGATGCCAAACAGTCTTCTTCCGCGGCCGAGCAGCTCGTCCCACCACATGGACGCGTCACCCCGGCCGCACTCGGTCTCGCACGAGGCATTGAAGACCTCGATGCCAACATGACCTTCTTGTGCGACCAGGTCGTCGATGGACAGTTGGTTCCAGTACGGGTGCGCGACGTAGACAACTGCCCCCATAGTGTCCGCCCAGCGCGCGCCGGCCGTGAGGTCAGGAAAGGTGCGCACTTCGTAGTGCTCGCTGTCGTTGACGTACCAGTTGTCACGGTCACCACCGGGATCATCCGGGATGTGGTCGATGCCGTACACGAGGAACTCCGCGCTCTGTCGCGGGTAGCGTGGATGCTTGAGGTCCCAGCCGAGCTCGGCCGCCGGGATGGTCAGCACCCGGTCGCTGCTGGGCACGTCAGTGAGCCGCCAATGGTCGGTGATGGCGACGACATCGAAGCCGACCTCTTCGTACGCCTGAACAAGGTGCTGGGGACTGAGCGTGCCGTCGCTGCCCGTGCTGTGGGTGTGCAGAGCGCACTTCAGCCACTCACCTGAGCTCTGGAATGGATTGACACCCGCAACAGGGTCGGCCACCACATCACCGTCTCGCTCTTGACCGATGTCGACGTAGGCGCTCATGACACTCCCATGCAATTCACCGGCGCAACTTGGGATTCAGCACTTCGTCCATGGCATATCCGCACATTGTGAAGGCCAACGTGACACAGACAATCGCTATACCTGGCGGAATCAGCCACCACCAATAGCCGTTGGTCATCGCGCCGGAGGTGAATGCCTGCTCGATCACCACGCCCCACGAAATCGCGGTGGCATCACCCAGACCCAGAATCGACAACGTGGTCTCGGTGAGGATGGCAACTGCAACGGTAAGGATCGCGTTGGCGAAGATGACCGGTGCCACGTTCGGAAGGATGTGGCGCGCAACGATGGTTCCGTCGCCACATCCGAGCACCCGTGCACGCTCGACGTAGGGGCGGGCTCGCACACTCAACGCCTGTGCCCGAATCAGCCGGGCGGGCTGAGCCCATGAAGTCACCCCGATCACCAAGATGATGATCCAGACGCTGGCGCCAAGGATCGACGACAGCACGATGGCCAGAACCAGCCACGGAATGACCAAGAACCAGTTCGTCACGGCGTTCAGCCCGGTGTCGATCTTCGTTCCGCCGTAGTAGCCGCTGATGACACCGATCGTCGCGCCGAGCACGACTGCCACGATGGTCGCCGTGATGCCGACCAGAAGCGAGATCCGGGAGCCAACGATCACGAGGTCGAGCACCGACCTGCCGAAGTTGTCGGTGCCAAGGGGATAGCCCGGGTAGGGGGGGTGGTTCGGGTCGCCCTGTGCGAGCGCAGGCTCGATGTCTTGCGGCGAGACCAAGAGCGGCGACAACAAGGCAAGCGCTATGAAGAAAAGCATGACGCCCAGACCCACCATGCCTTGGCGGTTCCGGCGGTACAGCACCCAGTTGCGGACCACGGCGTCCTTGCGTCTCAGCCAGACCAGCCGACGTGGAGAGACCGTCGGCGCTGTCGTCACCGCAGTGTCGCTACTCACTTCACACTCCCTCGATCCGCGGGTCGAGGAATCCATAGGCAATGTCGGCGAAGAGATTGGCAATGACGACCGCAATGCTGCTGATCAGGAACACGCCTTGAAGGACCGGATAGTCGTAGTTCTGGATGGCCGTATAGGTCAGCAGACCGATTCCGGGGTAGGAGAAAACTGTCTCGACAACGATGGCGCCACCGATCACGAACCCGAAGCTCAGCACGATCAGCGTGAACGACGGAAGGAAGGCATTGGGCACCGCGTGTCGACGCCGCACCATGGTCTCCGTGAGGCCTTTGGCTCGCGCAGTTGCGACGAAGTCCTCGTTCTTCACTTCGAGCAGCGACGACCGCATCACGATCATGTAGGAGGCGCCGTAACCCAGTGCCAGCGTGGCAGCTGGTAAGAACAGGTGGTTCAGGACGTCTGCAACGTGCGCAATGCCGGTGGAGCCGTCCTCGCTGTCGTACCCGCTGACTGGGAACCAGCCCAGCGTGCCCGCGAAGATGATGAGCAGGAGCATGCCCAGCCATCCCTCGGGCGTCGAGTAGAGGGTCAGTGAGCCGTAGAGGCTGCTCCGGTCGAACCCAGATCCCCGCTGCCACGCACCTTTGATGCCCATCATGAGACCGAGCACGATTGCCACGATGGTGCCGACGCCGACCAGCAGCACGGTGGGCCAAACACGGGGACCGATGACCTCGAGCACTGGTCGCCCATAGGTAAACGAGGTTCCGAAGTTCCCGGTGAAGGTCTGTCTCAAGTAGGTGCCAAACTGCGCCAACAACGACTGGTCGAGTCCGAAAACCGCGCGCTGCTCAGCAATCTGCGTCTCCGTCAACCTTTGACTTCGAGCCAACAGCCCAGCTGGATCACCCGGCATGATCCGGAACAGGAAGAAGTTGAAGCACAGCACGAAGAAGACTGTTAACCCCGCCCACCCGAACTTTTTCGCCAGGTAACTGGCGTTCATAGGATCCGGTCGTGCATCGTCAGCCTTCGTCCTCGTCGGTTCGACCACCGCGCCGGAAGATCAGGAACGCTCCGACACCGACGCCGCCGACGATCGCCGCCCAGGCCCAGGCGGGAAGTCCAGAGCTCGAGTCATTGCCGCCACCGGAACTCGCGTCGGCCGGACGCACCGTCACCATGCCCACGTTGTTGTAGTTGGGGATGAGATAACCGTTGTCTCCGGGCACAGGAGTGAAGTCAGTGACCAGGTCGTTGCGGTAAGCCTCGATGTTGTTCGGGTATGCGAGTGCAATGGAAGGCACCTCGGCGTAGGACAGCGCCAGCGCATCATGCACAACGGATTGACGCTCTTCCGGATCGACGATCGTCTTCTGTTCTCGCACGAGCGCGTCGTACTTCTTGTTGCTCCAGCACCCATCGCTGAGCTCGCCGCACTGGTCGGACATCAGCGTCGTCAGCTGGTAGTTCGGATCCGGCTCACCAGTCCAGTACCAGATATAGGCGTCCCAGTCACCGGTGTTCCAGTAGGAGTACATCTTTCCTTCGCTGACGGGGAAGATCTCAACATCGATGCCGATCTGGTCGAGGTATCCGACGATCAGCTGTCCCGCCGTCAAGGCGCCCGCCGTCTCTTGCGAGATCGGCATTCGAATGTGCAGAGGGTCACCAGTGTTGGGGTCGACTCGAACGCCATCCGGCCCACGCGTGTAGCCCGCATCATCAAGGAGCTGATTGGCCGCTTCAGGGTCGTAGGAAATGAGGTCGTCATCTGGGACGTCGTAGTGCCACTGCTCCGGCACCTGTCGGATGAGCGAGGTTCCAGGGACCGCCGCGCCGTCGTACGCCTTGTCGACGATGCCCTGCTTGTCGATCGCCATCTCGATCGCGGTACGTACGTCCTTGTCTTGAAGTGCGGCAAGCGGATCGGAGTCAGGACCTTGACCACCGAAGTTGAACGCCAGGTTCAGCCACCAGTCGGACACGTTGCGCTGGACCGTGATGTTGGGGTCACCCTCGAGCGACGGAAGGTAAGACGACTCGAAGTACGTGGCGACATCGATCTCCCCGTTTTGCAAGGCCTGCGCCATTGCATCCTGGTTCGTGAAGAGCTTGAACTGAATTTCGTCAAAGTTCGGCTCGTCTCCCCAGTAGTACGGGTTCTTCTCAAGAGTCCACCCCTGTCCGCTGGACACGTGCGTGAGCGTGAATGGACCGGTGGTCACAGAAGGAACGTTCTCGACCGCCCGAAGATCAGCCTTGTCAAGGTCGGCGTACTGGTCCCAGATGTGCTCCGGGACGATGTAGATCCACGGTGGGGTTTGCGGCTGGCTCGTGGGTGTCGGCGACTTCCATATCAGTGTGGTGTCATCCGGTGTCTCGAATGTCGTCCCATCGGTGAAGTACTGCGCGTATGTCGAGATGTCCTGGTCGATGACCAGCTGGTACGTGAAGGCAACGTCGCGGGAGGTAAACGGCTCACCGTCGCTCCACTTGATGTCGTCTGGGAAGGTGCACGTCCACTCGGTCAAATCCTTGTTCGGCTCGCACGACTCAGCGAGGCCAGGCTGCGGTGACAGATCCTCGTTTCCGAACTGCAGCATCATGTCGTACTGGATCGTCGCGACGTTCCAGTCGCTGCCTGAACGCAGCGAGAACGGGTTTGCTGTGGTCAGATCGTTCGGCACTCCAACACGGAGCACCGAGGTCGAGCTGTCCCCCTCAGCGGCGCCAGCCACCGACGACGCGCCGCCACACACGACCAACGTGGCCAGCCCCGCACCCAACACGGCCAGAGCCATGCGCACCTTTTGCCCCATGCCATTCCCTCCGCGACCAGTACTCCGCTGTCCCCGCGTGGCGGCAGCGTAAGCAGGCGACGCTGTCGCCTCCCCCGTATGTTGCCTTGTCGGCAACGGAGGCGGTGAAGATCTCGTGTCCAGGTGGTCACGACTTGATGACAGAACTCTTATGCCGGACGCGTGGCCCAACGCACCGAAGCTGCTCCCGCCCATCAAGCACTGCGACCGGGAGGGCGGTCCATGCTCAGCATCGGCGACGCCTCGGCCAGTAGCGGGAGTGCGCGTCGCGCCAGGACGTTGGCTGCCGAACGCGCCGATGCACTGACGGTGCGCAGCCGGCCTGGCGTGAGTCGCTGGCTTGGACCTGCTACCCCCACCGCTGCCAGCACCGAGCTGGTCGGCGTCAGGACGGGGACGGCCACTGAGCTCATCCCGTCTTCCAGCTCGTCGACCGACATGGCGTAGCCCTGTTTGCGAACTACGGGAAGCAGTCGCATGAACTCTTCGGGGTCGCTGATCGTCCGCCGAGCACGTTTGGGCAGAGGCGTCTGCAGGGCGTCTTTGAGATCGGGAACTGCTCCGTAGGCCGCAAAGACCTTTCCACTCGACGAACAGTGGAGGGGACTGCCGCGCAGCCACACCCACGGTTCCTCACGACCACCCCGAGCGGCGGCAACATGCTCGAGATAGAGGACCGCGCGGCCCATGGGTAGCGACAAGTAGGCCACCTCTCCCGTAGCCGACGCCAGCTCTCGAAGAATGGGACGGGAAACCTCGACGACACCGAGATCGGTCACGGCATCGACGGCGAGCCGGGCCAGCCTTGGACCCAGGCGGTAGCCCTCCGAGACTCGGCGAACCAAACCCCGTTCGGCCAACGTGCCGAGCAGCCTGGATGCCGTTGCCTTGTGCACACCGATTCGCGTGGCCACCTCCGTGACTGTTACCGGTTGACCCGCTGCTGCCAACACCTCGAGCACGTCAGCGACCCGATCTGCGGCTCCCGTGGTTCGCACGGCGCTATGCCCGGACCGCGCGTTGGTCGAGCTCATCGTTGCCACCCAGCGCGCGTCGGATCTCGTCGTCGACCAGCGCGTTCGACACCAGCAGGTGCCCGCCGTCGACGGCCGGTCCACCAGATAGGTCGGCGACTCGTCCTCCGGCCTCGGAGACGATGACACTGGTCGCAGACCAATCCCACTCAAAGCAGGGTCCCTGCTCGACCAAGGCTTCTGCTGCGCCGCGCGCGATCAACAGGTGCGCGAAGGCATCACCTATTCCGCGCGTGGCGCGAGCATGATCGGCGACACGCAGCAGTGCGTCGATTCCCGTACCACCCGGGCGGCGAAACTCCTCGATCGGAGCGTGCAGCACAAAGGCGTCGCTCAGCCGGTCGACTTTCGACACAGAAATTGGTCGACCGTTGCAGTACGCGCCTCCCCCCTGGACGGCGTGATAGCGCTCACCCATGGCTGGGGCGTCAGCGACGCCCAGGACTGCTGGGCTTCCGGGGCCTCCGTCGCGCAGGCCGATCAGAGTCGTCCAGAGCGGCATACCCTCGGCGAACATTCGAGTGCCGTCGATCGGATCGACCACCCAAACCCGTCCGCTCGTGCCTGGCCTCACACCGGCTTCTTCCCCGCGCACGCCGTCGTGCGGCCTGCGCTCGGCCAGCACCTCACGGATCACACTTTCCACCGCAGAGTCGACCTCTGTCACTGGCGTCGCGTCATTCTTCAAGCGCACCCGCTGGCGTCCACCGAAGGCGGCCATGGTCAGCGCAGCTGCCAGGTCTGCCAGCTCGAGCGCGAGAGCCAGGTCAGACGCCCACCTCCCAAAGCCTTGCTCGAGGCCCGCGGGAGCAGAGGGCTGTCCGGTCACTCCGGCGAGCGTAGTGCCGCGCCCGGACGGCGACGAGGCCCGTTTCACCACCAAACGGCCCTGAAAACCCCACAAGTGCTGGCGCTCCTGGTCACTTTCCGTCACCATGTCGTCACGCAGGGAGGGAACATGTCGTCGGGGGTTCAGGGGGCCGGCGCGGGATCACGATGGTCCGCGCGCTTTCTTGCCGTTCCCGACGAGGTGACCGGCGCCGCGAGGAGACGCACCCGCACGCTGCTCGGCGTGTCCACTCTGCTGGCCGCGGCGGTCATACCGGTGACCGTGCTGATCGTCGTCGCCGTGCCCGACGACAACCAGACCGTGCTGCTCGGGGTGGTCGGCTGGGCCTTCTACGCGGCGATTCGGTGGATAGTCGTCCGTGGCCGGGTCGTGCTTGCCGCGTGGGTGTTCGTTGCCTACTTCGTGGTCATGCCGCTCAACTCGCTGTACCTATATCCGAGCGACGTGGCCAGCCAGCTCGACCTGATGTTCGTGACGATCATCCCGATCATGGCCGCAGTTGTGCTCCCCACGCGTCACGTTCTCGTCGCCTGCGGGGTGTCTCTGGTCGAGCTCCTTGCCCTTGCCACGATCACCGAGTTCCTTGCGTTGTCCGTTCTGGAGTTCACCGCCTATGCCGTCATCCTGCTCGCGATCATTGCGTCGGCTTCATTCGTCCTGACGGTCACGATCGACCTAGCGTTCGAACAGGCCGACGACACCAGGGTTGAGGCTGAGCGTCTTGCATATGAGCTTCAGGTAGCGAACGCCGAGCTAGAACAGCGAGTTCGTTCTCGCACCAACGAGCTGGCTGACGCACTTCAGCGCGAACAACGGCTCA
>JBJMHG010000288.1:0-4842 GCA_045807485.1 Actinomycetes bacterium | reverse complement strand
CAGGGTCAGGAGTCCCGGGATCTTCTTGACCACCTCACCGCCCTCGATGAACGCCGCAGGAACGCTGATCACCGACCGCTCGCCCCGGCGTACGCCGATCAGGTATCCGTCCTTCAGCATCTGCCGCACGTGAACCACGTCGGTGCCGAGCGACTCGGCGAGCTCGGGCACGGTCAACCACGTTCCGACGAGAGCGTCCACGTCGTCGGTGACCGGGGTGTCGAGGCTGGCTTGGGTGCTCACGAGTCAAGCCTGCCACGGCCAGCGACACCCGGGCTCATGGAGTGATTGCTGCGGCTTTGACCGCGATCTCGGGGTCAGCGAACTTCTCCGGGTCTACCGGCGTCCGGGTGTTCATCAGCTTGCGCGCCTGAGAAAAGTCACGAGGTCGATCGACCACGGCCAGCGCCGTGAGCTCTGGCCCCGAGTCTCCATCTCTGAACCAGCCAACCGCCCAGTCGGCGTTGTCGCTGCGGTCGACACGGCGGTCGGCGTCCGAGCGCTGTCCGAGGAACTGGATCGTGTGACCGAACTGGTCGGACCAGAAGTACGGCACCGGGTCGTAGGGGTTGGAGTCGACTCCCAGCAGAGCGGACGCCGCAACCGAAGGAGCGTGCAGGGCGGTGTCCCAGTGCTCAACGCGCATGCGCTTGCCGTAACGGCCGGACCACCAAGCCGCGCAGTCTCCCGCAGCAACCACGCCTGGCATTGAGGCCTGCAACATCTCGTCCACGACGATCGCACCGTCCTCCGGGCGACGCTCGATAGCCGAATCGTGCAGAAACCCGGTCGCCGGACGGGCACCCAACCCCGCCAGCACCACATCTGCGCCAAGCGCTGCCACATCGTCAACCCGCTCACCCAGCCGCAGCTCAATCCCGAGCTGGTCGTACCACTGCACGGTGCGCAACCCGAGATCAGGCGGCAAGGCCGCGGACAGCGGCGTCTCAGCCATCTCGTAGACGGTGACCGAACAACCGTTCTCTGCCGCGGCGAATGCGACCTCCGCGCCGATCCACCCCGCGCCGATGATGGCGACCTCGGCGCCCATCTCGAGTGAGTCGCGCAGCGCGTGCGCGTCGGCGAGAGTTCGCAGGGTGGTCGTGCCGGGAAGTGCAATGGGGTCTGCGCCCACTGCAAGCACAATGCCGTCACAGTCGATGCGTTCCGCGTCGGTGATCACCACGCCGGGCTCCAGACCGGTCGCCGGAGCGCCCAGTCGTAGGTCAAGACCGGCGATGACGGACACGTCGAAGAAGAGATTCACGTCACGCCAGGCCAAGACGTCCTTCGACAGCGGGGGTCGGTCGTATGGCGGTGTGTCTTCGGCGGCCAACATGACCAGGTCGCCGGTAAAACCCTGAGTGCGGAGGGCTCGCGCGGCCTCGAACCCAGCCAGACCACCCCCAACCACCACGATGCGCTGCACGAGAGGACCTTAGTGGATTCGCTGACTGACCATTCAGTGAACCCGCGGAGCTGGTGAGGCACGTCACCCCAAACCGCCAGGCGGCACACGGATCAGATACCTCAGTGCGCAGCGGCGCGAACGTAGACTCGTGCGTTGTGAATGCCGACGGAGCCGATCCACTGATCGGACGCCTGGTCGACGGCCGATACCGGGTCGACGGGCGGGTTGCGCGTGGCGGCATGGCCACCGTCTATCGCGCCACCGACATGCGCCTCGACCGCACCGTCGCACTCAAGGTCATGCATCCGTCGTTCGCAGAAGACCCCGATTTCGTAGCCCGGTTCACTCGCGAGGCTCGAGCTGCGGCTCGCCTGGCGAACCCACACATCGTGAAGGTGTTTGACCAGGGTCACGACGGAAGCGTCATCTACCTCGCGATGGAGTACGTGCCGAGTCGCACGTTGCGCGACCTTCTCAATGACCGCGGCCGGCTTCCGATAAACGAAGCGCTCTCAATTATTGAGCCGGTGCTTCAGGCGCTGGCCGCTGCCCATGCCGAGACAGTCGTGCACCGCGACGTAAAACCAGAGAACGTCCTGCTCGGAACTGACGGGAACATCTACGTCACTGACTTCGGGCTCGCACGTGCAACCAACGCTGCCTCCACTCAGCACATGACCTCGGGGCTCTTGTTGGGAACCGTCGCGTACCTGTCGCCAGAACAGGTCAAACCTGGGGTGTCAGACGAGAGGTCTGACGTCTACGCCGCGGGCATTGTTCTGTACGAGATGCTCACTGGTACTCCCCCGTTCACGGGCAGCGAGGCGATATCGGTCGCCTACCGGCACGTGAACGAAGACGTGCCGCCGCCGTCGGAGCTGGTTCCCGAGATCAGCAGCGAGCTCGACGAAGCAGTGCTGGCAGCGACGAGTCGTGACCCGAACCGGCGTCCGCCGGACGCCGCGGCCCTTTTACAGCTCGTCCGTGCCGTTCCCAAAACCCGCACCTCCATCGACTTGCAGCAGACCATGGTTGTCCCAGTTGGAGTGGCGGCTGCGGGAGCGCCGCGCCATGACACGGCAGTGAGCCTCATTCCGGCGACGGAACCTGCCGTCGCTCCGCCCCCGCCACCGCCAGGTTCGGCGTCCAGCAATGGAAGCGGCTCGTCGAAAGCGCTCGATCCAGAACGGCATCGCAAGCGCAGCAGGCGGCGGGGGCTGGTCGCTCTCGCGGTGGTCATCCTTTTGGCGGTCGCCGCAGGCGCCTTCGCATGGTGGCTAGGAGCGGGGCGCACCACCACGGTCCCCCGCGTCACCGGTCTCACCGCCCAGGCGGCCGAGGCAGCGCTGCAGGAGCAGGGTCTCAAGGTCGAGTACGGCAACGAGCGGTTCAGCGAGATCGTGAAAGACGGGGAGGTCATCACCAGCGACCCCGCGCAGGGCTCCGACATCAGCTCGGGCGGCACCGTGACCCTGATCCTGTCCAAGGGTCCAGAGGTCTACGACGTGCCGGGCGTGGTGGGCAAAGAACTGAGTGACGCCAAGAAGGCCATCAAGGACCACTTCAAGGTGGGCGAGGTTTCACGGGAGTACTCCGACTCGGTCAGAGATGGCGTCGTCATCAGCACGCTGCCGAAGAGGGGCGTGTCCGTTTCTCCGGATACCCGCATTGACCTGGTGGTCAGCAAGGGACTCCCGCCGGTCGACGTCCCGAACCTTCTGGGCACATCAGAGGGCGATGCGAAGTCTGCGCTGGCTGACGCAAACTTGAAGTATCAGAAGACCGATGAGCAGCAGAGCATGAAGTATGCCGCGGGCGAGATCATGAGCCAGTCACCTAGCGCCGGCAGCAGCGTGCAGCAGGGCAGCACCGTGTCGGTGGTCGTCTCGACCGGACCGCCGTTGGTCGAGGTGCCAGACGTCGTGGATATGCCGCTCGAGGAAGCCATCGCCAAGCTTCAAGCCGCCGGACTGAAGGCCGACCCATACGACCTCGTCGGTATCAGCCCGCTGAACCGAGTGGTCAAACAGGATCCCGACGCGGGAACGATGGCTCCCAGGGGCAGCGTGGTCCGCATCGCGGTCGTGTAACCCATTCCGGTGCCCCCTCATTCGGGTGCAACGACGCGTTGCCTCCGTATGACGGAGGCATTACCGACTCATCTATCCGATCCCTCATGGGGTACGCTCGGCCCCGTGAGTCAACGCGCGTACTACTTCTGGTTTACCGACGGGGTCTCCCCGGTCGGTAGCCGAAGCATCCGCTGACGCCACCACCGCACACCGAGGCCCCGGAGACTCCGGGGCCTTTTTCGTGCTGCCAGCCCATCTGAGAAGAGGAAGACCATGGTCGTGGTGATGAGTACCGACGCCACCGCAGAGCAAGTGGACGCCGTCGTGTCCCGAGTGACCGACGGCGGCGGTGAGGCGTTCGTGAGCCGCGGGGTGAGTCGCACCATCGTCGGGCTGGTCGGAGACATCGAGCAGTTCCACGCTCTCGACATCGGCGCGATGCCCGGTGTCGCCGATGTGGTGCGAATTTCTTCGCCTTACAAGCTGGTCAGTCGCCAACATCACCCC
This sequence comes from Actinomycetes bacterium, assembly GCA_045807485.1. Lineage (GTDB taxonomy): Bacteria > Actinomycetota > Actinomycetes > JAHEKZ01 > JAHEKZ01 > JAHEKZ01. The sequence goes on along the minus strand of JBJMHG010000288.1, from coordinate 852 downwards.
ACGATGTCAACGGTGTTTGTCGGTGATGCCCGCGTCCCGATCGGACCTGACACCTTCACACTTGCGGCCGGGCCGTGTGCCGTTGAGACGCCTGAGCAGACGCTCGAGGCAGCGCACATGGCACAAGCGGCCGGAGCAACACTGCTGCGCGGCGGCGCGTACAAGCCGCGCACATCGCCGTACGCGTTCCAGGGTCTCGGCGAGGACGGCCTGAAGATTCTCGCCGACGTGCGTGCCGAGACTGGATTGCCGATCGTCACCGAGGTGGTCGATGCGCACGATGCTGAGCTCGTGGCGTCCTACGCGGACATGCTCCAGATCGGTACCCGAAATGCGCAGAACTTCGCGTTGCTTCGTGCGGTCGGTGAGGTAGGCAAGCCGGTGCTACTCAAGCGCGGTATGACATCAACAATCGAAGAGTGGCTCATGGCTGCTGAATACATCGCCCAACGCGGCAACCTCGACATCGTCTTGTGCGAGCGCGGAATCCGGACCTTCGAAACGGCAACCCGAAACACGTTGGACGTCAGCGCCGTTCCGGTGGCGCATGACCTGTCGCATCTTCCGGTCATGGTCGACCCATCCCACTCCGGCGGACGTCGCGAGCTCGTGGTCCCGTTGTCCCGCGCTGCCATCGCGGTGGGGGCGGACGGCCTCCTCGTCGACGTTCATCCGCATCCGGAGATAGCGCTGGTCGACGGACCGCAGGCGTTGACGAATGGAGACCTTCGGGCGTTGACCCAAGCCGTGCGGCAGTTACCGCCACTGTTTGGACGCCGGCCCGCCCACGACTTTTAAGGTTCGGCAACCGTCACGAATGGCTCAATGAGCTCTACGCGCAGCAATGACGAC
>JBJMHG010000287.1:0-4130 GCA_045807485.1 Actinomycetes bacterium | reverse complement strand
GGCGCTGCACTACTTGGCACGCATGATCGAGGCCGGTGAAGACCCCCGGTTCATCGCGCGCAGGCTGGTCATCCACGCCAGCGAGGACGTCGGAATGGCAGACCCGTCGGCACTTCAGACAGCGGTTGCTGCGCTCGAGGCGTCCGCGTTTGTCGGACTTCCAGAAGCTCGAATCCCGCTGGCGCAGGCAGTGATTCACCTGGCAACCGCTCCCAAGTCGAATGCGGTCATCGTCGCCATCGACGAGGCGATCGCTGATATACGCGCCGGCCGAATCGGCACCGTCCCGATCCACCTTCGCGATAGCCACTACCCCGGGTCGCGAGACCTCGGCGTCAGTGGATACGACTACCCGCACGATGACCCTCGCGGTGTGCTCGGGCAGCAGTACGCGCCTGACGCGGTTGCGGGTCGTCGCTACTACCGGCCGACCACTCACGGCTTTGAGAAGAGCGTCAGCGATCGACTCGACCGGATCCGCTCGATCCTCGATGACGAGCCGCCGCAGTGAGCGTCCGATCGTTGCACCGGCGATTGTTTCGTAGAACGGTGGCGGTGTAGCACCGCACCCACTGAGGGGTCGGCTCGATAGGGTCCACCCATGGAGTCCGCCGAGATCCGCAGCAGGTTCCTGCGCTTCTTCGAGGAGCGCGGGCACACCATCGTGCCGTCTGCGCCGCTGCCGCTGGCCGACCCCACGCTGCTGCTCGTCAACGCCGGAATGGTCCCGTTCAAGCCGTACTTTCTCGGCGAGCAGAGCCCTCCCTTTCCGCGCGCGTCGACGGTGCAGAAATGCGTTCGCACCCTCGACATCGACGAAGTGGGCAAGACCACTCGGCACGGCTCGTTCTTCCAGATGGCCGGCAACTTCTCGTTCGGTGACTACTTCAAAGAAGGTGCGATTCCGCTGGCGTGGGAGCTCCTCACGAACTCGCTGTCAAACGGCGGCTTCGGCTTCGACGAGGGCCGGCTCTGGGTCACTGTCTTCGAGGATGACGACGATGCGGCCGACATCTGGCATCGCGATGTCGGAGTTCCGCGAGATCGCATCCAAAAACGCGGTCTGAACGACAACTACTGGCACATGGGCGTCCCTGGTCCTGGTGGCCCTTGCTCTGAGATCTACTTCGACCGAGGCCCTGAGCACGGACGTGACGGAGGCCCGGTTGCCGACGAAGAACGGTTCCTCGAAGTGTGGAACCTGGTCTTCATGCAGGACGCTCTCGGCGTCGTTCGTCGCAAGGATGACTTCGACATCGTCGGCGAGCTGCCGGCCAAGAACATCGACACCGGCATGGGCTTGGAACGCATGGCTGCGTTGCTCCAAGGCGTCGAAAACATCTACGAGATCGACACGATGCGCCCGATCATCGACCGTGCCTCCGAGCTCACCGGACGCCGCTACGGCGCTGATCCAGACGACGACGTGCGATTCCGTGTCGTGGCAGATCACGCTCGAACCTCGCTGATGCTGATCGGTGACCAGGTGGTGCCGGGCAATGAGGGACGCGGTTACGTCCTGCGTCGGATCATGCGTCGCGTCATCCGCAGCATGCGTCTGCTCGGGTCGTCCGAAGCCACCATGCGCGAGCTGATTGCGACCGCCATCGAGGCGATGGGGCCGCAGTACCCCGAGCTCGAAATCGAGCGCGGTCGTATCTTCACCGTGGCCGAGGCCGAAGAAGCTGCCTTCGCACAGACGTTGCGGACCGGAACGCAGATCTTCGACACCGCTGCGTCCGAACTTAGGTCTTCTGGTGACAAGACCTTGCAGGGCGATACCGCGTTCAAACTTCACGACACCTACGGCTTTCCGATCGATCTCACTCTTGAGATGGCGTCCGAGCAGGGCCTGACCGTCGACGAAGAGGGCTTTCGCCGGCTCATGGCCGAGCAACGCGCCAGGGCCAAAGCCGATGCCAAGGCGAAGAAAACTGGTCACGTCGACGGCGCTGCCTACCGGGCGCTCGCCGACGTCGCAGGACGAACAGAGTTCACCGGCTACTCCGAGCTGACCACCGAAGGCACGCTGCGCGGGATCCTGCGCGACGGGCAGGTCGTTCCGGCCGCTGAACCGGGCGAGTCGATCGAGGTCGTTCTGGACCGAACTCCGTTCTACGCCGAAGGTGGTGGTCAGCTTGCCGACGGCGGCACCATTGCGCTGGCCAACGGAGCGATCATCGAGGTCGACGACGTCCAGCAGCCTGTCGACGGGTTGATCGTGCACCGCGGCAGGGTTGTCGACGGAGCGGCTGAGACCGGTGTGGCCGCGGTCGGTGCTGTCGATGTCGAACGGCGTCGAGCCATCAGCCGTGCGCATACAGCTACGCACATGGTGCACAAGGCGATGCGAGAGCTGCTTGGTGAAACGGCGACTCAGGCTGGCTCAGAAAATGCGCCGGGGCGCTTCCGGTTCGACTTTCCCAACTCCGGTGCGGTCGCACCGAGCGTGCTCGCCGACGTCGAGCAGAAGGTCAACGAGGTGCTGATCGACGACCTCGCGGTGACCGCGCAACATATGCCGATTGACGAAGCGCGGTCGTCCGGTGCCATGGCGTTGTTCGGCGAGAAGTACGGCGACACAGTTCGCGTCGTGAGCGTGGGCGACTGGGCGCGTGAGCTGTGCGGAGGAACACACGCGCACAGCACCGGGCAGCTCGGCGTCGTCAAGCTGCTCGGAGAGTCCAGCATCGGCGCTGGCGTCAGGAGGATCGAGGCCCTGGTGGGCATCGACGCGTACCAGTTCCTGGCTCGAGAGCACACGCTGGTTCACCTGCTCACTGAGCAGCTGAAGGTTCCCGCCGCGGAGCTTCCCGATCGGGTCGCGTCGATGGTGCAGCGTTTGCGAGATGCTGAGCGAGAGATCGAGTTGGCCAGGCGCGCCAAGCTAGCGACTCAACTCGCTGAGGTGACGGCGTCCGCAGAGCGTGTCGGCGAGGTAGATCTCTACGGTTTTCGGGCTCCAGACGGACTTGACGGCGCAGCGCTCCGTGACCTCGCACTGTCGACGCGCGCGAAGGCCGGGCAAGAACATCAGGTGGCAGTGGTCGTTCTGTCAGTGACCGACGACAAGGTGGCGGCAGTGGCCACCGTCAACGACACCGGTCAGGATTCCGGCCTGATGGCTCGCGACCTGCTCGCTGCGGCGCTTCCCGCTGTTGCGGGCCGGGGCGGCGGCAAGGCAGACGTGGCGCAGGGCGGGGGGAGCGACCCAAGCGGTGTCGACAAGGCGCTCGAAGCTGTCAGAGCAACACTGTCTGCACGTTGAGGCGCTGACCATGCCCGCTCCAGGCGCACTGTTGGCTGTTGACCCAGGTCACGTCAGAACCGGCTTGGCCGCGACCGATCCGGGGCAGATCCTGGCCACTCCGGTTCGGACTCTGTCGGCGTCTGAGTCGGTGAGCGGCGTCGTCGAGGAGGTCCAGGCGCGCGAGCCGGTCGGCGTTATCGTGGGGCTGCCAATAAGCCTGTCTGGAGAAGAGGGAACCGCCGCTGCCCGCGCGCGGTCCTATGCGCGGCGACTGGCCGCCGCACTGGCGGCGGCAGAGCACCAAGCGCCGGTGTTCTTGGTGGACGAACGCCTCACCACGGTGAGCGCCACGGCGGCCCTGCGGTCAGCCGGCGTCGACAGCCGCTCGGCGCGCCGAGTAGTCGATCAGGCCGCTGCCACGGCACTGTTACAGGGTGTGGTCGACGCCGCAGGAGCTCAGGGCGTCGACTGCCTCACCTTGCTGTCCGCTGGAGCGGGGGAGTTCGTGTCACCATCGTGACAGCGTCGAGATCGTGACAGTGGCAGATCGTGACAGTGGTACAGCGCGACTGAGATCTTCAGGACGGCGAATGAGACTTCCAGGACACGGAGGGCACCGGTGACGACACCGACCGCCATTGAACCGACGGCGGACGGACCCCAGCACTCGCCTCGGCGACGTGGGCATCCGGCTCGCCCCTTCATCGTGGTGCTGATCCTTCTCGCGTTGTTGGCGGGAGGCGCGTGGGTCGGCGTCCGTGTGCTCGGGCTGTCGATCGGCGGGTTGAGTGCTGACGACTATCCCGGGCCCGGAACCGGCGAAGTCGTCGTAGAGGTGAGCGCTGGTGACACGAGTTCAGCAATTGCCGGCACGCTCGAG
>JBJMHG010000286.1:0-7291 GCA_045807485.1 Actinomycetes bacterium | reverse complement strand
CGACAGCATGCCGAAGAGTCGCCAAGATGACTGCATGCCTTTCGAACCAGAGATGCTTGGCGGCAACATGGGCGGCGTCGAACGTCGCGGGGACACCGTGCACCGCGCAGTCGGGCCGTGGACGCCCGCTGTTCATGCGCTGCTGACGCACCTCAGCGATCGCGTACCGGCAGTTCCTCAAGTGCTGGGCTTCGACCCAGAAGGACGCGAAGTGCTGTCGTACCTGCCGGGCGACGTCGTTGACACAGACCACCAACTGCTCACTGATCGACAGCTGTGCAACTTGGTCGAGTGGACCAGGCAGTTCCATGTCGCGGTCGAAGATTTCGATCACGCCGGCCCCTGGCGCTACTTCGAAGTGCCCAATCCGACGCTGATCGGGCACAACGACATTGCGCCGTACAACGCATGCTTCAACGGTGACGAATTGACCGGCAGCTTCGACTGGGACCTCGCTGGGCCGACCAACCCATTGGCCGAGCTGGCGTTCATTGCCTGGAACTGCGTCCCGCTGACTCGTGACCTCGGAAGCGCCGAAGCCGCACGCCGCTTGGCCCTGATCTCTGACAGCTACGGCCTTCACTCCGCCCGGGAGATCCTCGACGCCGTACCCGCTCGGATTCGGGTCATGCTGGAAGGCATACCAGCGCGTGCGGCGTCCGGTGATGTGGGCATGCAGCGACTGGTCGCACTCGGGGAACCAGAGCGGTCACAGCGAACCTTGGACGCGTTGGTGGGCAGGATCCCCGACATCGCACGGTGTCTGTGACGGGCGGTGAGGCAAGATGGATGTATGGCACTCACCTCGTCGTTGGTCCCGCTCGGGACGCCGGCCCCAGAGTTCGCTCTGCCGGACGTTTACGGTGCGCGCTACTCGCTGAGCGTGTTCAACACTGCAGCCCTCGTGGTGGTGTTTGCGTGCAACCACTGCCCCTACGTGCGCCACATCGAGGACGAGCTCTGCACCTTCGTTCCCTCTAACGAACTGAGCATCGTGGCTATCTGCCCCAACGACATCGCCAGATACCCCGACGACGCCCCAGCCAAGCTCGCGGAGCAGGCCAGGCGCGCCGGCTGGCGCTTCCCGTACCTAGTGGACGCCGACCAGAGTGTCGCTCGCGCCTATGGAGCGGTGTGCACCCCCGACTTCTTCGTCTATGGGCCCGACCGCAGGCTGTCGTACCGGGGCGCGTTCGACGCCTCGACTCCTGGCAACAAAGAGCCAGTGACAGGGAGCGACCTTCGTCATGCGGTCAACCTGACCATCGCGGGCAAGCCTGTACCAGAGCCGCATCGGCCCAGCATGGGTTGCGGCATCAAGTGGCTGCCGGGGAACGAGCCGGAGACACTCACCGCATGAGCGCTGACACGTCCGGGGCTTTCGACGATCTCTTCGAGGCCAACGCCCGTTTCGCTGACCGGTTTGAGAACACCGGAATCCCGGCCCGAGCTGCTCGAGGCCTCGCCGTGCTCACCTGCATGGACTCCCGGCTCGATCCCTTCGCAATTCTCGGTATCGGACCTGGCGATGCGAAGGTGCTTCGCAATGCCGGTGGACGCGTGACCGAGGACGTCCTGCGCACTCTCGTGCTAGGGGCCTACCTGCTCAATGTGCAACGAGTCTTGGTGATGCCGCACACCAAGTGCGCGATGGCCGGATTCACCGAGGATGAGATTCACGCGAAGATCGACCGCGAGTTCGACGTCGACACTCGGAGCCTGGAGTTCCGCACCACCGACGACCAGCTGCGATCACTGCGCAACGACATCGTGCGGATCCAGTCGTACCCGCTGCTTCCCCGCGACCTCGCCGTGGGCGGCGCCATCTTCGACGTCGACACCGGGCGCCTCGAACCGATCACGTAGCCAGTGGACGCCGGATACGAGCGTCACCGACGGCTGCGGTCGTACGCTCCTGATGTGTACGAGCCGATGTCCAGGATCAGTCCGAAGAAGACCAGCACCCAACCCAAGCCTGAGACATGGTGAACCGGCGCCCAGGCGATCGCCCAGAACAGCGCCGTCCACGGCAAGAAGATCAGGCCCAGCAGCTTGACCCAGAAGCTCTCGATCGACTGATTCACCTCATCGGTGAAGATCCAAGCGAAGAGAAACGCGACACGGGGTCCGATCAGAGCCATCAAGGCGACGACGCAGCACATGGGCGCGACCTTACCGCTCGCGGTTGATCTCCGGACGTTTCATGCCTAACTGGTCACAAACCTCATGCGAATCGCACTCGGGCGCAGCCAACCGAGTGACACATCTACCAGGTCAGGTTGCGCGTGCAGCTGGCTCGGCTAGCGTGCGTCGCTGTATCCCCCGTCCGTGTCTCCCCCGTCGCGGTGCGGGGGATGCCTATGTCTGCACTGGTTAGACGTCGATGCGGGAACGGTCGAGCTCGGACGCCCCCGCCACGATGAAGTCACGTCGCGGCGCCACTTCGTTGCCCATCAACAGCTCGAATACCTCGGACCCGTGCTCGGCGTCCTCGAGGGTGATTCGGCGCAGGGTACGACGACGTGGGTCCATGGTGGTCTCGCGCAGCTGCTCGGCGTCCATCTCACCGAGGCCCTTGTAGCGCTGTACCGGCTGTTTGATCCGCTTACCCTTGCGCGCCACCTCGGCCAACATCGACTTCATCTCGGCGTCGGAGTAGGCGTAACGCACCTCGTTGGTCTTGCCGCCCCCGGTGATGACCTCGATGCGGTGCAACGGTGGCACGGCGGCATAGACCCGGCCTTCGGCCAGCAACGGACGCATGTACCGGTGAAACAGAGTGAGCAAGAGCGTACGGATGTGAGCGCCGTCGACGTCGGCGTCCGTCATGACGATGACCTTGCCGTAGCGCACGGCTTCGATGTCGAAGGTGCGACCAGAGCCGGCTCCCAGCACCTGGATGATCGAGGCGCACTCGGTGTTCTTCAGCATGTCGGCGACGGACGCCTTCTGCACGTTGAGGATCTTGCCGCGGATGGGCAACAGCGCCTGAAACTCTGACGAGCGCGCCAGCTTCGCCGTGCCGAGGGCACTGTCTCCTTCGACGATGAACAGCTCGGTGCGGTCGACTTCACCACTGCGGCAGTCGGCGAGTTTTGACGGAAGCGATGACGTCTCGAGCGCATTCTTGCGGCGCTGCAGCTCTTTGCTCTGACGCGCTGCAATGCGGGCCCGTGCGGCGCCGAGCACCTTCTCGAGCACCGCACGCGAACGGATCTTGTCATTGCGTTTGGTCGACGCGAGTGCCTTCGTGAGCTCGCGATGAATCACGTTCGACACAATGCGGTTGACCGCGGCAGTGCCCAGCACCTCTTTGGTCTGGCCCTCGAACTGTGGTTCTGGCAGCCGCACAGTGACCACCGCGGTCAGACCCTCGAGCACATCGTCTTTGATGACCGCGTCGTCGTTGGCTTTCAGCAGCTTGGACGCCCGCAGCTGCTCGTTGACCGTGCGGACCAGGCCGCGCTCGAAGCCAGCGACGTGCGTGCCGCCCTTCGGCGTTGCGATGATGTTGACGAAGCTGCGCACCGTGGTCTCGTAGCCGTTGCCCCACTGCAGCGCGATGTCGACGGTGACTTCACGCTCGACCTCTTGCGGGCTCATGTGTCCCTTGGAGTCGAGCACCGGCACGGTCTCATGGAAATGTCCGACTCCGTGCAGCCGGACGGTGTCGGCGACCGGCTCGTCGGGATTGAGGAACTCGACGTACTCGCTGATGCCACCGTCGTGCCGGTACGACTCTTCGATCGGCCCCTCTGAAGAGTCTGCGCCGCGCGAGTCGCTCAGCACGAGAGTCAGGCCAGGGACCAGATACGAGGTCTGACGCAAACGCGTCCGCAGGTCATCGAGACTGATCTCGGCCCCAGCGATGAAGATCTCGTGGTCGGCCCAGAACCGGACGCGGGTGCCGGTCTTGCGCTTCGGTGCTTTGCCGACGACCCTCAGCCCAGACTTCTTGGTGAAGGCGGCGTCCACGCTGGCCCCGTCGAACACTCCCGGGATTCCCCGACGGAACGACATCGTGTGGATCTTTGCGTCGCGGTCGACCTCGACGTCGAGCCGTGACGAGAGGGCGTTGACGACAGAGGCACCGACACCATGCAAGCCACCGGACGCCGCATACGACCCGCCACCGAACTTGCCGCCGGCGTGGAGCTTGGTCATGACGACTTCGACACCGGTGAGCTTGGTCTTGGGCTCTACGTCGACTGGAATTCCGCGCCCGTCGTCTTCGACCTCAACCGAGCCGTCCGCCAACAGCCGAATATCGATGCGATGGCAGTGCCCGGCCAATGCCTCATCGACGGCGTTGTCGATGATCTCCCACAGGCAGTGCATCAACCCACGGGAATCGGTTGATCCGATATACATGCCCGGACGTTTGCGGACTGCCTCAAGGCCCTCGAGGACCGAGAGGTGCTTGGCGGTGTAGCCGCCTCGGGCGCTAGCGGCAGCCTTCTTGGCCGCACCCTTGGCAGACGCCCTAGGGGAACCCTTGGCGGGTCCAGAAGGGCTGCTTGCGGTGCGTGTAGGCGACACTCCGCGAGGGTATCTGGCAGGGCCGACCGGGTGATGGTGCCGCTCCGTCGGGTGCACTTTGGTGACGGTCGGCGTGTCGTGAGCCAGATCACAAGACCCTGAGTGAAGGTGTACGCCAACGGCGAACCCCGCCGCTGGCACCAGCGGGAAATGTCGGACTGTGATGGGATGTTGTGGGTAGTACAGCCGCAAGGCAACAAGTAGGCCGATAGTGAGGCCATCAGTGAGGAGTGAGAGCCGTGACCACAGCACTGGCCCCCGACACCACGCTCACGGCTGCCGACCGCTGCGACAAGTGCGGCGCACAGGCTTACGTACGAGTCCGTCTCATCACTGGTGAGCTGCACTTCTGCGCCCACCACGCCAAGCAGTTCGAGCCGCAGTTGAAGTCAGTGGCCGTCGAATACACCGACGAGACCGCCCGCCTGGTCGAGACCTGAGCCTCAGCAGTTCGCGAGGTTCAGCTTTGCTTGGAGCACCAGAATTCCGCTTTCGCTGGAACCGTGTGAATCGACTAGCAGTCTGTCGCCCACGCGCCCCATCGGCCGGACGACCGTGAACGTTGTGGTGAAGTCTCCGTGTTTGTCTGCGGTCACACTGTCCAACGCACTGGTGTCATTGGTGTTGAGATCGGTCCAGCGCAGATCCACCACGCTGTCCGGCAGGTAGTTGGACCCGGATACTTCCACTGTGTCGCCGTAGCTGATTGCACCGTTACCGGTACAGCTGGTGTCAGCGGCGACGGTGAGATCAGTGCTGCTTGGCCCTTTGAACGCTGCGGCGTTCGGGTCGGGAGCGGTTTCATCGTTGCACCCCGCAAGGAGCGCAAGCGAAAACGACCCGACAGCTACCAGCAACACCGCTCGGTTCCCCACAGGCCGAACCTAACCCGAACTGCGCCGTTGTGCATCTACCGACTGCATCGGTCGCCGAAAATCATTGGGACGAATCGGACAGGTCGGAAGGTCAGGGTTGCGGCTGGACGAAAGCCAGACCGTTCGCCATCCACCGTTCGCAGGTGCAGCCGGAGGGATTCGCGACGCGGTAGAGATCTTTACGGGTCCACTTCCTCTTGCTGCGCGTCCAGAACGTGGTCGAGCCGCCACCGTCGAGCTCGTAGGCGTACGTCATACCGAGCTGCTTGGCGATATTCGCCGCGCTGGCCAGACCGAATCCCCCGGTGCGCAGCAACACGTTGTTGACGTTCTCCAACTTGCTGCCGGGCACTATGAACGAACGCCAGCGACCGTTGGCGTCCCATCCGACGAAGGTACGAGGACGTGAGGAGAACGCGGAGGCTGTCCGTGCATACGATCGGCATCCGAGCGGGCCGGGCTTGCCGCCCTCGATCACTGGCAGACCACGTCCGACTGCGGTCAGAAGCTGGACGTGAGTGTCGGTGGTCTGCCGCGGCCTGACCCGCACCTGGGTGCCAACCGGCACGCCGGCGGCGTCCGAAGCGGTGTTGTCAGAGAAGGCGATCACTCGGGTGCCGTTGGCCACCGGATCGCCGAGCTTTCCGGTGTTGCGCCTGGCGTTGCGCACCGACGTGATCGTGTTGTGGCTGTCGATGACCCACTCGACTGCTCCGGCCGGACGCGGCACCGCCGCCTTGCCGTCCCCGCGGGTGAGCTGGCTCCAGTCGGGGGTGTAGATGGTCACACCCTTGCCCGGAACGGTGTGCCAGTTGACCGCGCGCACCTTGACCCTCGAGGCGCCGGTGACCTGGGCCTGCACAAAACCCGCAACGCCCATCATGCCGCCGAATGGAAGCATCTTCTTGTCTACGCCGACGACGCGCTGCTTGTGATGGAACGCACGAATGATCTGTCCGTTCTTGACCATCGGGCCGCGAGCCATCTCGATGTCGTTGACGTAGCGAATGTCGGGCGTGATGAAAAAATCACCGTTGATGCTGCCGAGCGCCTTCGGCGCTTCCTTCTTGGTCATGGCTCCTACACCGTCACGCTCGCCGATCTTTTCGTTGATCAGCGCAGGGTAAGCACCGGTGGGGAACGTTGTCATGATCACGTTCGCCTTGCTGTCGTACTGACCCACTGCCGAGCCATTCGCATGGGCCCAGTAGTACTTCGCGACGCTCTTGCCGGCGAACTTCTGCGTCTTGTCGAGCCGGGTCGTCACGTCGATCCGGCACGGGTGCGCGGCGTCAGCTGTGTTCGGCAGTGACACCAACAGCGAGGCGGCCAGGGCCCCGGCTCCGATCACTGCGGCGTAACGGGTTCCCTTGGTGGCGGGCAGCGCCATGAACGATCTCCCATGAGTATTTGTCGTCTTTGTGCCCGATGACCGACGCGACGTTACCTGGCCACGGTGAGCGAACTCATCACCGGACGCCGCATGTCTGCCAATACGTCGGCGCGCGCGCAACAAATACAGGCGATCGACGCGATGACGATCTTGATGGGCTGGCGCCAGAAGGGATCAGGCGGGCGGGATGTTCTGGTTGAACCGGAACAGGTTGCCCGGATCCCACTGCTTCTTGATCGCCCGCAGCTTCGCGAAGCGTTCGGGACCAAACGCATCCGCCACCCGTTGGGCACCCTCGTCACCGATGTAATTCAGGTAGACCTGTCCGGTCGTGTACGGCTTCAGGATGGCGGCCACGGACCGGGTGTATTCGATGTTGCGATCAGACTCGGCTGGATCGGGCCACATCGACAAGTAGTGCGTGTTGAACGGTGCGTCGCGCTGACTGAGCGCGGTCGCCTCGTCAGACACTCGGCTGATCGCA
>JBJMHG010000285.1:0-2608 GCA_045807485.1 Actinomycetes bacterium | reverse complement strand
CCCGGCCTGCAACCGAGCCGCTGGTCGACCTGGCTGGCAACGACTACCTCGGGCTCGCACGTGATCCGCGAGTCGTCCAAGCAGCCGTCGATGCAGCCAAAGAGTGGGGAGTGGGATCTACCGGGTCAAGGCTCGTGACCGGCACGACCACCCTGCACATCGAACTCGAGCACGAGCTGGCTGCACTGATGGGATCACAGTCGACACTGGTTTTTTCGTCGGGCTACTTGGCCAACCTCGGTGTCCTGACTGCGCTCTCAGACCCAGGCACCTTGCTGCTAGTCGATGCGCACGCACACGCCTCGCTGTTCGACGCAGCCCGGCTCAGCCGGGGACACGTCGTGGTCATGCCGCACAACGACGTCGAGCAGGCACGAAGACATTTGGACGCCCGGTCGCAGCCTCGCGCCATCCTGGTGACCGAGTCGGTGTTCAGCGTCGATGGTGACGGCGCGCCGCTGTCACAGCTGATCGAGCTGTGTGCCTCGACGGACGCTGTGCTGCTCGTCGACGAAGCTCACGCCATCGGTGCACTAGGAGCAGGTCGCGGGTTGGCTTTCGAGCTTGGTTTGGTTGGTCACCCGCGGCTGGTGCAGACGGCCACTCTCTCCAAAGCTCTGGGCAGTCAAGGTGGAGTGGTCGCAGGATCGAAGGCGGTACGCGACTTTCTCATCACACGGGCGCGCCCCTTCGTTTATGACACCGGTCTGGCCCTTCCGACTGCAGGTGCCGCCCGCGCGGCAGCGCAGATCGTCTTGACCGAGCCGAATCGTGTGGACCAGCTACGCAGCCGAGTGGATCAGGCGGCCAGCGCGCTTAGAGTCAGCACGCCAGCAGGTGCGGTCATCTCTATACCCGTTCAGTCGGCTGCTCGCGCACTGCACGTGCAGGCAGCCGCGCAGACGGAGGGCGTGCTCGTCGGGGCGTTCCGTCCGCCTTCGGTCCCGGATGACATCAGTCGCATCCGGGTGACGATGAGTAGCGCTTTGGGTGAGGACCAGCTATCGGACGCATGCTCGGTGTTGGCGGCAGCTCTGGATGCGAAGTGATGGCAACCGGACAGATTGTGGCGGTCACCGGCACCGACACTGGTGTTGGCAAGACGGTCGTGACCGCGGCGCTCGCGTGCGGCGCAAAGTCACGAGGGTCGGTTGCGGTCTACAAGCCGGTTCAAACCGGTACGTCGATAGGAGACAGCGACATCGACGAAGTCCGGCGGCTGAGTGGAGTTGAGATAGCTCTGACGGGATCGGAGCAGCCAGAACCACTTGCTCCTACCACCGCAGCACGCCGTGCGGGCAACTCCCTTCCGTCGCTCGACGCGCATGTAGATGCCGTGCGCAGCCTGGCCAATTCCCATGACACTGTCCTCGTGGAGGGCTCGGGAGGCGTGCTCGTCGCCTTGACCGAGGACGGTCTTGGCATCGCTGAGCTGGCCGTGGCTTGCGAGGCGAGCACCGTGATCGTGGCGCGACCAGGACTGGGTACCTTGAACCACACGGCCCTGACCGCAGAGGCTCTGAGCGTCCGTGGCTGTCGTATCGCCGGCGTCATCGTCGGGTCGTGGCCATCCGAGCCCGACGTTGCGACGCTCTGCAACGTCGATGACCTGCCGACCGTGACCGGGCTTCCGCTTCTTGGGCGGCTTCCTGAGGGTGCCAGCAGGTTGGACCCGGAGGAGTTCGGTCGACGATCCCCCGAGTGGGTCAGTACCGCAGGATGGCTGCCATGACGACGGTTCCCGAGTACCGGTCGGACTTGGACATGTGGTGCGTCCGCGACCCAGATCTGGTTCGGCAAGTGCTGGTCGACCCGGCTACCTACGATCCCGCCAACGCTCTTACCGCCGTGCACCCCATATCGAGTGAGAACTTGAGAACGTTGGCCGTCTCAGACTTTGCGTTGCCACCCACGCTCGCCAACAACGCGACGAAGACGCACTCCGCTATTCGAGCGGTCGTCGCCCGGCACTTCAGTGGCGGTGTGGTGACGGCGGCAGAGCCGGAGATTCGAGCTGTCGCTAGAGCGCACCTTCGACCGCTTGCTTCACGAATAGCGGAGGGGGAGCGGGTCGACCTCGTCGCCGGATACGCGTCAGAGGCACCCGCTCAGGTGCTGATAACCCTGCTTGGGCTGAAGGACATCGACGTCCTGGCGCTGAAGCGGTGGAGCGCGGACTCACTCGAACTGTTCTGGGGCTTTCCAGACTCAGATCGGCAACGGGAGTTGGCGGCGTCCGCTGCGGAGTTCTACCAATGGCTCAGCGAGTGGGTGCGCCGCGACGTCCGAGACAACTCACAAGGGCTCTTCGCCGCGCTGGCCGCTCTGGATTTGTCTCACACGGAAATCTGCGCCGCTGCCTACTTCCTCATGGTGGCTGGGCACGAGACCACCACACAGCTGGTGTCGACCGTGCTGTGGCGGGTCGCGCGTGAACCGCAGCGTTGGTGGGACCCAGAGGTCGACGTGGCCAGTGCGGGACGCCGGCTCGTCGATGAAGTTCTCCGTTCCCAATCATCGGTTCCGACCTGGCGTCGTGTGACCACTCGAGACGCCGTGCTCGGCGGTGTCACGATCCCCGCCGGCGCTGCCGTGCTCCTTCACCTGA
>JBJMHG010000284.1:0-5434 GCA_045807485.1 Actinomycetes bacterium | reverse complement strand
CTGCCCTTCACCGCGGCCGGAGCTGTCACCGTCTCGGCGTTTACCTGACTGCTGAGCCGGGCCGTTGTCGCGGCTGCCCTTGCCGCGTCCACCTTGGTCGTCTCGGTTCTCTTCGCTCACAGCTCCAGCTCCTGATCTGAGGCGCGATCGGACGCCTCATCTGCGCCCTCATGCGATTCTGCTTCGTCGTCCCACTCGTCGTAGAGGCCAAGGTCCCCGAGGCCGGCGCGACCGCTTCGATCGAAGGCGAACCGGCTCGCCGGAAACACCACGAGCCATGCGGCCAACAGGGTGAACCCAGCGTCTCGGAGCAGCACCGGAAGGTAGTTGGCCTCGCCCTCGGGCACGACTCCACCGCCACCAAAGCATCCACAGTCGATCGACAACCCGCGTGCCCACGCTGATGCCACGCCGATCACGAACGCGGTCATCAATGCACCCGTGACGATCGCGGAGATCCGAGTGGCCACCCCCAGCAGCAAAGCCACCGCGAGCGCGAGCTCGAACAGCGGCAAGGCGTAGCCGACGAACTCGCCGACGCTGACCGGAAGAATCTTGTAGGCCTGGACCGCCATCACGGCTTGCTGCGGTTCACTGACCTTGGCGCCGCCGCTCCAGAACAGGACACCGGCCAGGCCCCAACGCAGCACTGTGGAGACCCACAACTGCGTGTTCGACCCGCGAAACGAGTTCACCCAGGACGCCTTGCTTGCTCGGGACGGACTCGCCCAGCCCCGCGCTCGATACCAGCGCGAAGCTCGACCGCGAGTGCTCGGGCACGCGCGACGCCGTCCGCAGCCGATTCGGCGTCCAGGAGCGTCCTGACGAAGGCCGATCCGACAATGACGCCATCAGCAAACTGAGCGATCTGCGCTGCCTGGTCGCCGGTGGAAACACCGAGCCCTACACATACCGGCAGCGGGGTCACCGCCTTCGTCCGCAGGACCAGGCTCTCGGCGGCTGGTCCCACCTGATCGCGTGCACCCGTGACCCCCATGACGGCAGCCGCGTAGACAAACCCAGAAGCCGCCGCCGCCGTCATTGCAATGCGCGCGTCAGTGGACGACGGTGCAACGAGGAAGACCCGGTCGAGCCCGGCGGATTTGGACGCCGAGATCCACTCCCCCGCCTCTTCTGGCGTGATGTCAGCGGTAATGACACCGGACCCACCGGCATCAGCAAGCTCGGTCGCAAAGCGCTCGACGCCGTAGCGTTCGATGGGGTTCCAGTAGCTCATCACCAATGTCGGAGCACCGGAGGCCGACACCTGTCGGGCGGTCTCCATGACGTCTGCCGTCGTCACGCCTTGGTTGAGCGCGTGCTCGACGGCGGCTTGGATGGTGGGCCCGTCGAGCAGCGGGTCGGAGTACGGCAATCCGACCTCGATCACGTCGACTCCACCATCGACCATCGCGCGCATCGCGGCGACGGCGCCGTCAACGGTTGGGAACCCTGCTGGGAGATAGCCGATCAGCGCCGCTCGACCCTCGGCGGCTGTGCGCGCGAAAACCTGCGAAAGCGCCCCGTGGCGCTGCTCCGTGGTCGTCACTCGTCAGGTCCCGAGTCAGCCGTGCCGCGACTCCGCTGATCGTTCCCGATGCCGAACCAGTTCGCCGCCGTCTCGACGTCTTTGTCTCCGCGCCCGGAGAGGTTGACGACCACGACGGCATCTGCACCGAGCTCACGGCCGACGTCCAGCGCACCAGCAATGGCATGCGCCGACTCGATGGCCGGAATGATGCCTTCGGTGCGACAGAGCAACGCAAAGGCGTCCATCGCCTGGGTGTCGGTGATCGGTCGGTAGGTAGCTCGCCCCGACTCGTGCAACCAGGCATGGATGGGACCGACGCTCGGATAGTCAAGGCCTGCGGAGATGGAGTGACTCGGCACCGTCTGCCCCATTTCGTCCTGCAGCAGGTACGAGCGAGTTCCGTGCAGGACGCCGGGTGACCCACCGCTGAATCGTGCGGCGTGACGACCGCTCGCTATGCCCTCGCCGCCTGCTTCAAAGCCGAACAGCGCCACGGAATCGTCTTGCAGGAACGCATTGAAGATGCCGATGGCGTTCGACCCTCCTCCGACACAGGCGCACACTGCGTCCGGCAGCCGACCCACGAGGTCAAGCGTCTGTTGGCGCGCTTCTTCTCCGATCACACGATGGAACTCGCGCACCATCATCGGGAACGGGTGTGGCCCGGTGACGGTACCGAGTAAGTAGTGAGTGGACTCGACGTTGGTCACCCAGTCGCGCATCGCCTCGTTGATGGCGTCCTTCAGGGTTCGAGATCCGTTTGTCACCGAGACAACCTCAGCTCCCAAGAGCTGCATACGCGCAACGTTGAGCGCTTGTCGCTTGGTGTCCTCTTCACCCATGTAGACGACGCAGTCCAACCCGAGCAACGCGCACGCCGTTGCTGTAGCAACACCGTGTTGACCTGCGCCCGTCTCGGCGATGACCCGAGACTTTCCCATTCGCTGAGCGAGCAGAGCCTGACCGAGGACATTGTTGATCTTGTGCGAACCAGTGTGGTTCAGGTCTTCACGCTTGAGCAGGACGCGGGCTCCTCCGGCATGCTCGGTCAGCCGGCGCGCATCGGTCAGCGGGCTCGGCCGACCGGTGTACGAACGGTGCAGCCTCGCCAGCTCGGCGAGAAAGAGCGGATCGATTCTGGCCGCCTCGAATGCGGCCGTGAGCTCGTCAAGGGCCGCGACGAGCGCCTCCGGCACGAATCGACCGCCGTACCGGCCCCAATGACCGGTTGCATCGGGCGAATAGGCGTCGGCGATGCGATCTGTCTCGATGCTCATGTTGGTCCTCTTGTCGACGTGGGGTGCGTTCCGGCCGCAACCATCTCGGCCACCGCGGACTTCGGATCAGCACCGATCACCAGCGCTTCACCCACGAGCACAGCGTGCGCACCTTGATGCGCGTACGCGACGACGTCGGACGCATTGCGAATACCGGACTCGGCGACCTTAAGTATTCCTGAGGGAATGGCGGGCGACACCCGGGCGAACGTGTGTGGGTCTATCTCGAGGGTCTTGAGGTTTCGCGCATTTACTCCAATGACTCGCGAACCCGCATCGACCGCACGCTCGACCTCATCTATGTCGTGGACCTCGACCAGCGGCGTCAGTCCGAGCGACTCGGCGCGCTCGATCAATGAGACCAGTGCCGACTGGTCGAGCGCCGCCACAATGAGCAGCACCAGATCCGCGCCAGCCTCGCGCGCCTCCCAGAGCTGGTAGCTGGCGACGATGAAGTCTTTGCGTAAGACAGGCACATCTACCGCGGCACGAACCGAGCGCAAGTCATCAAGACTTCCGCCGAAGCGGCGACCCTCTGTGAGCACCGAGATCGCGGTCGCTCCACCGGAGGCATAGTCGCGCGCCAGAGCGGCCGGGTCGTCGATGGGGGCAAGGTTTCCCTTTGAGGGCGAGGACCGCTTCACCTCCGCGATCACTGCCACACCTGGGTGTTCCCTGAGCGCTCGGTAGGCGTCCAGCGGCTCAGGCAGAGCTGCGGCGCTGGCTTTGATGTCGTCCAAAGGTCGAGCCACCTGCCGCGCTGCAAGGTCGTCTCGAACGCCCGCAACGATGTCGGCCAGGACGCTCATCGCTCCAGGGTATCGACGGTGAAAGGGCGCACCGACCCCGGTTCTGCGCGACTGGGCCGGTTTACGGCGTCGGCACGGGCTGCTCGAGCAGCTCGCTCAAGCCTGCGCGTCCAGGTAGGGGAACCAGGGAAGGTTGCGGATCACGAAGAACGCGAGGGTGACGGCCACCAAACCCCACATCACGAGTCGCCCGCGACCATTGCGTAAGTCGCTGAGCCCACCTACGCCGCTGGGACGGAACGCCATCACCCCGACTGTCACGAGTACGCCCAGGTACAGCGGAAGCAGAAGATTGTGGTCCAGAGCCGTTGCCACGTCTCCGTGCAAAAGCGCGTGCGTTCCGCGCAGTCCACCGCAGAACGGGCAGTCGAGGCCGGTCAGGGAATGAAGCGGACAGAAGCCGTAGCTACCCGACTGGTTCGGGTCACGAACGAACAGCACCGCGAGTGCTGCAGCTCCGATGCCAGCCGGAATCCATCGCTGCACTCCACGCGATCGCGCCGCTGAGGCAGCATCGACTGATCGCTCGCGCTCAGCCGCCTGTGTCATGACGATTCAGGATGCCTGGTCGGCACCCATGCCCATCATCTGCATCACCTTGCCGACGACGAGGCCGACGACGACCAGACCGACTCCGACCCAGAAAATCCACGGCTGTGCGACAACGACTCCGATTCCCCCGACCAAGAACGCGACCATGATGATCGTTACTGCAGTCCACGCTGCCGGCGTGGAACCGTGTTTGTCGTGATGGACAGTCATCGGAACTCCTCAACGCTCCTGTGGGTGACGGCTGCGCGAACGCCATTGTGACAGGACGCCGACAAGTCGGAGCAAGCCAGCGCTGGCTCGCGCCGGATCAAGCGCTGTCTAGCCATACGAAGTTGAGGTGGAGTCGCTGGTTGCCAAACCGAGTATGAAGAGCAGGACGATGAGCACTCCGACTGCCACAGCGATCCAGGCACAGATCACCCCGGCCTTCACCATGCCCTCGCCGGTCAGCGCGCCTCCAGAATCCCGGATCTCGCGCTTGGCGCCAGGAGCAAGAACGAGTGCCACGATCGCGGCGACGACGCCGAAGCAGCCACAGGAGAAGACCAAGCCGCCAATACCTAGCAACATGACCGCGACAGCTTTGCCGCTCTTCCGCGGCTGCGCGGGATAGCCGGGCTGGGATCCACCGCCTGGTGCCGGCGGATACCCACCCGAAGCAGGAGGGTACCCGCCCGGTGGCGGGGGTGGTGGTGGCGGTGGTGGAGGTGCTGCCGGCGGCACCTCCGAGCCGGGCGGAGGTGGAGGAACTGCCCCGCCCTCTTCGGGCGGCTGCCAAGGATCGGGGGGTCCCTGTGGCGGGTTGGTACTCACTCGTGTCTCACTTTCGACGACTGCCAGCAGGCTATTGGACCCGCGCCAGCCGGGGTGGCTAGACCCGCGGTGGGTCGGTGGGCTTGTCAGGTTCGGTGGGCTCGTCGGCATGAACCGGCCCGCCCGACTCGGTGGGGTCCTTTCCCCGGTCCAGGTCTCGCCACAGGGACGCAGGGTCAGCAACCCCTGACCCTGGGCTGCTGCTGAATCTGCTGCCCAGCGCCGGCCACGAACTGCCCCTCCAGGCGATGGAAAGCCCAGCTAGCACCAAGGCGGCTACCGATACCCACGCCAGAACGTCGTCGCCAAGGGTGCCGACGGCACCCACCAGCACAGCGACGGCCACGATCGCCAGACCGAGTGTCTTGCGTCCTCGCGGTGGTACCGCAAACACCGCCGGAGCGGTCGCAAGCGCGAGCAGTGCCAGCCCCGACGCCGCTGCCTCCGCTGCC
>JBJMHG010000283.1:0-6082 GCA_045807485.1 Actinomycetes bacterium | reverse complement strand
TGCCGGCAGCCGCGTGACATCTGAACCCTCCGGCGACGGCCCGGAGGTGGACACCACAGGTGTCGACCTACAGGCTGCGCTCGGCGGAAAGCTAGGAATCACCGAGAGCGGCCTGCCGAGTGTCGTCTTCATCCTGATCTACACGATCAACGGCCAGGTGCTGTCCCCCGCCTTGTGGGGTGCGTTGGCCACCGCTTTCGTGCTCACCATCGTTCGCATCATTCGGCGCGGATCGGTTCAGTTTGCGCTGGCCGGAATGATCGGTGTCGCCTTCTCGGCGTTCATCGCTTCGCGCACCGGGAACGCGGCGAACTTCTACCTTCCGGGGCTGCTGCTGCAAGCGGCGTACGCGATCGCCTACTTGGTGTCGATCCTGGTGGGCTGGCCGCTGATCGGCGTCGTGCTCGGACCGTTGCTCGGCGAAGGCTTCACGTGGCGTGACGACCCAGAACGCAAACGCGCCTACGCGCAGGTGAGCTGGCTCTGGTGCGGCATGTTCGCGGTGCGGCTCGCGGTGCAGCTGCCGCTTTACCTCTTGAGTCTCACGGTCGCGCTCGGGTGGGTGAAGGTTGCCATGGGCTGGCCGCTCTTCGCACTGGTGCTGTGGCTCAGCTATCTGGTGCTTAAGAAGGCTCCTCCGCCGCGTCCGCAGACGCATCAGGAGGAGCAGCAGGAGGAGGAGCAGGCTGGGAGTGAGGACTGAAGGCCTGCTGCACGAGGGTCTCTGACTCTGACGAGGTGACAAAGAGCAGCTCGTCGCCGGCCTCGAGCGAGTCGTCATCGCTAGGGGTGATGACTCGTCGGTCGCGGACGATCGTCACCAAAGTGGTGTCTGTCGGCAAGGTCACCGAACCGACCCGTGAACCGACTACCGGCGAAGTGGGAGGAAGCGTGATCTCGACCAGGTTGGCGTCACCCTGTTCGAACTCCATGAGACGCACGACATCGCCGACGCTCACCGCTTCTTCGACCAGAGCCGACAGCAACCGCGGTGTCGACACCGCCACGTCGACACCCCAGCCCTCGGTGAACAGCCACTCGTTCTTGGGGTGGTTGACCCGAGCGACCACACGTGGCACGCCGTACTCGGTCTTGGCAAGCACCGAGATGACCAGGTTGACCTTGTCGTCACCTGTTGCGGCGATCATCACCTGGTAGGCCTGCAAATGGGCCTGGTCGAGCGAAGAGATCTCGCAGGCGTCCCCCTGCAACCACTTCGCGTCAGCCAGTTCTGAGCGGTACGTCGTGACCTCGGGGTCGATCAGTAGCACCTCGTGTCCGTGCGTCATGAGCTCACCTGCGATCGAGCGTCCGACCTTTCCAGCTCCGGCAATCGCAACGCGCATGGTCTACAACCCCTCCGGTGCCTTGGACACGGCGGCAGCGGCGCGTTCGGCGTCCGAGCTGCTGAGCAGGGCGTGGATGATGTCGCCTTCTTGCACGACTGTGCTGGCCGTCGTCAGCTGGCCTTGGCCGAAGCGGGTGATGTAGCCCACCCGGATGCCGCAGTCCTGTTCCAGCCGTACGTAGGTCTGGCCCACCCAGCTGGACGCCACTGGCAGCTCGGCCATCATCACCGCGCCGCTGGGGTCTCGGTAGTCCTCGTGGACGCCGCCGGGCAGCAGCCTTCGCAGGATGCGGTCTGCGGTCCATTGCACCGTTGCAACGGTGGGGATGCCGAGGCGCTGGTAGATCTCGGCGCGACGAGGGTCGTAGATCCGGGCCACGACGGTGCCGATCCCGAAGTTCTCACGCGCGACTCGTGCCGAGACGATGTTGGAGTTGTCGCCGCTGCTCACTGCGACGAAGGCGTCAGTGTTCTCAACGCCGGCCTCGAGCAGGGTGTCCCAGTCGAACCCCACACCGGTAACGGTGGTGCCGCTGAAGTCTGTGCCCAGTCGTCGAAACGCATCGGGATTCTGGTCGATCACGACCACTTCATGCCCTTTGCCGTCGAGCTCAATTGCCACCATCGATCCGACCCGGCCGCAGCCCATGATCACCACATGCACGCGACCACGGTAGCGGTCGCACCTGCGCCACCTCACCAGGCGTAGCATCGGCGCCCGTGGCGTCCCTGACCTCCTTGTTCAAGCGCGCATTGGTCGGTCGGCCGCAAGCGAGCGCCAAGCTGCATGAGACCTTGCTTCCCAAGCGCATCGCGCTGCCGGTATTCGCCAGCGATGCGTTGTCGTCCAACGCTTATGCGACTCAAGAGATCTTGCTCGTCCTTTCACTGGGTGGAATCGCGGTCACGCACTACACGCCATGGGTCGCCGCCGGTGTGGTCGTCGTCTTCTTCGTGGTGGTCGCCAGCTACCGACAGAACGTGCACGCCTATCCGTCTGGTGGTGGTGACTACGAGAACGTGAGTGTGAACCTGGGGTCGAACGCGGGTGTCACTGTGGCCAGCGCCCTGCTGGTCGACTACGTCATGACGGTCGCAGTCTCAATCGCAGCTGCCGTTGACAACATCGTCTCGGCCTGGGACGGCCTGGAGAACCACGTCGTCATCATGGCCGTGGTGCTGATCGGCGTGATCGCCTTCTTGAACCTCCGCGGCGTCCGCGAGTCGGGTACCGCCGTCGCGATTCCCACCTATGCGTTCATGGCGGCGATCTTTCTGATGGTCGGCTGGGCGATCGTTCGCATGTTGAGCGGGGCGGATCTGCAAGCCGAGAGCGCCGACTGGAAGCTGGTTGCGGAGGGGTCGTTCAGCGGACTGGCACTGGTCTATCTGGTCGCGCGGTCGTTCACGTCCGGTACCACTGCTCTGACGGGCGTCGAGGCGATCAGCAACGGAGTGCCGGCGTTCAAGCAGCCGAAGTCGAAGAACGCTGCCACGACGTTGCTGTTGCTCGGTGTCATCTCGATGACAATGTTCATGTCCATCACCTGGCTGGCGCTCGCTACCGGAGTGAAGGTCGCCGAGCACGACTCCGACCTGGTCGGGCTACCCGACGGTGAGAGCCAGAAGACGGTGATCGTGCAGATCGCCAACGCGGTGTTCAGCAACGCGCCAGCCCTCGCGGTGATTGTGTCCGCGACGACGGCCATGATCCTGGTGCTCGCCGCCAACACTGCCTTCAACGGATTTCCGGTGCTCGGATCGATCCTTGCGCGCGATGGCTACCTGCCCCGGCAGCTGCACACCCGCGGTGACCGACTGGCGTTCAGCAACGGGATCATCGCGCTTTCGGGTGCTGCAATCGCGCTGATCGTCATCTTCAACGCTGACGTCTCGCGGTTGATCCAGCTATACATCGTCGGCGTGTTCGTGTCGTTCACCATGAGCCAGATCGGCATGGTCAAGCACTGGACGCGATACCTGAAGGTCGAGCAAGACCCGGTCGTGCGACGACAGATGCGGCGCTCGCGTGTCATTAACTTCATCGGTGTGATCCTCACCGGGTCTGTGCTGATCGTCGTGCTGCTGACCAAGTTCACCCGTGGTGCGTACCTAGCAGTCATCGCCATGGCGATCCTCTTCATCTTGATGAAGGCAATCCGCCGGCACTACACCAACGTTGCGGACGAGCTGCGCGCCGACACCTCGGTACAGATGCTGCCTGCCCGGATCCATGCCGTCGTGTTGGTCTCGAAGCTGCACAAGCCGGCGTTGCGTGCACTTGCGTATGCACGGGCGTCCCGTCCGGCGAGTCTGGAAGCAGTCACGGTCAACGTCGAGCCGGCCGAGACCGAGGCGCTGCTTGCTGAGTGGGACGAGCGCAACATCCCGATCCCGCTGCGCGTGCTGGACTCTCCGTACCGTGAGATCACGCGTCCGATCGTCGACTACGTCAAGGGACGCCGGCTCGACAACCCTCGCGACATCGTTGATGTGTATGTACCCGAGTACGTCGTTGGCCACTGGTGGGAGACCTTGCTGCACAACCAGAGTGCCCTGCGCTTGAAGACCCGACTGCGGTTCACGCCGGGCGTGGTTGTCGTATCCGTCCCGTACCAGCTGGTGTCGTCGCAGCTGATCGCTGACCGCCCTGAGTCGTTCGGGGCCGGATCCGTGCGACGCGGTGAGCCGACGGCGTCCGAGGCCGAGATCGCGGTCGCGAAGGAGATGGAGTCCTGACACCGCCCGATGCACGGGCGCAGGCGCTGGCGGTCGGTGACGAAGTAGTCGTCGAGGTCGGGGCTGTCGCGCACGGCGGTCACTGCGTGGCGCGACATGCCGGCCAGGTGATGTTCGTGCGGGGTGTGCTGCCGGGGGAGCAGGCGCGGGTTCTCGTCGTCGAAGTGGGACGCCGAGGGCGCTTCGTTCGGGCGATTCCGCTCGAGGTCTTGCGGGCGTCCGCCCATCGAGTCGATCCGCCATGTCGGTACGCGGGCGCAGCGCCCAAGCAGTGCGGAGGCTGCGACTTCCAGCACGTCGCGATTGACGAACAACGACGCCTCAAGGCTTCCGTGGTCGCCGAGCAGCTGACCCGGCTGGGTGACGTGCGCGACCTCGACGCGGTGTGGTCTGGCGAGGTCGAAGAGGTCACCGACCCTGACGTCGGACGGCCGGGACTGCGCTGGCGCACGAGGGTTCGATTGGCGGTCGACCGCTCGGGTACCGCTGGGTTGCACCCGCATCGGTCGCACGACGTGGTGCCGATCGACGATTGCCTGATCGCGCACGCGGCAGTCGACATCCCGGAGGTCACGGGAACGTCGTGGCCGGGCGTTGACGAGATCACCGTTCAGGTCGAGCCGGCGTCCGGTGATCGCGAAGTCACAGTGGGCCGCGGACAAGGTCGGCAGGCGATGACGATGCATGCCGGGGGCCGGTCGTGGCAGGTGTCGTCAGGTGGTTTCTGGCAGGTCCATCCTGCGGCGGCCGATGCTTTGCTGGATGCAGTGATGTCGCTGGGTGACCCGCATGACGGCGAGAGCCTGATCGATCTCTACGCCGGAGTCGGGCTGTTCAGTGCCGTTTGGGGCAGCAAGACTGGTGGCCACGTCGCCGCGGTTGAAGGACATCGGACTGCGGCGTCCGACGCCGAGGCAAATCTGGCCGACCTGCCTTTGGCGTCGGTGCACGCGGTCTCTGTCGAACACTTCGTGGCGAACACCGACGTGCGCGCGGATGTCGTGGTACTCGATCCACCGCGAGTGGGCGCCAAGCGCGACATCGTCGAAGGCATTGCAGCGTGGCGTCCGAGAGCGGTCGTCTACGTCGCGTGTGATCCCGCGGCGTTGGCGCGCGATGTGAAGTACTTCGCGGCGTCCGGGTATCGACTGACTCGTTTGCGGGCGTTCGACCTGTTCCCGATGACGCACCACGTGGAGTGTGTGGCGCTACTCGAGCCGGAGCCGGTCGGCGCTACGTGAGTGAGTCGCCCCGCACGGACAGGGACCGCGACGCATCCGGTCGACCGTTGAACGCTCGCCCGCGTGATGGCTTGGGTCGGCCACTGCCGCACGGTTCTGAGGGAGTGGAGCGCGTACCTGAAGGTTTGACGTTGCCACCGCTGGAGTCACTCGTAGAGGCACAGCGACTGCTCGACGCGGGCCGGCCCTTCCATGCCCACGAGGTGTTGGAAGGAACATGGAAGGCAGCACCACCAGGTGAGCGCAACCTGTGGCAGGGCTTGGCGCAGCTCGCCGTCGGACTCACACACGCACTTCGAGGTAACGCGCCCGGCGCAGCGTCCGTGCTGAGACGGGGTCGAGATCAGATCTCGCTGTATGCGGATGATCCGCCCTATGACATCGACATCGCGGGACTGGTCGCCTGGTCGAACGACCTTCTGGAACAACTGACGGCGGTCTCAGATGGTCCGTCGGAGATTTTCCTGCCGCCGAGACTTCGGGCACGGTAACGCCAGGGAGGACTTCACCGGTGTCATCCACCTCGTTCCCTTGTTAGAGGTGGTCTTTATCTTGATATCAAGATAAACTGGATCGGGCAGGATCATTCCCTTGCGGTTCGTGTGGAATTGCCTCAGCGTTGCCAGCCGCCTGCCCCCGACCCCGTCAGGAGCCCACCGTGTCGACTCCTAGCTCCCGGCCTGACCCCTCCCCTGAGCGGACCTCTGAGCGCACCCCTGGATGGGCCCCCGGACGGAATGGGCCCGACAGCTTC
>JBJMHG010000282.1:0-7129 GCA_045807485.1 Actinomycetes bacterium | reverse complement strand
CTCGGCAACCTCGAACAGTTCGTCTATGACGACAACCGGCTTACCCTCGACCCCCTTCTGGTGCAGTCGGGCGAGGGCCCACACCTGGCCGTCATGGATGTGGCGACGTTGCTGCGCGAGGTGACGCACGTCGCTCACGGTGCTCTTCGGCGCCTGGTGAGTGGGGGAGAGGATGTCCCGGCCGAACGCGTGCCCACGTGGGTCAGCGCCGTTCGCGAGACGGTTCTCGAGAGGTATGCGGCGACGCTCACCGCCTACGGTGACGAAGCGCTGTTCGACCAGCGATTGCTGCGCGCCTTTGAAGTCGAAGCCGAGTGCCGGGCACTGATCTTCGCGTCCCGCGAACTGCCCACGTGGTCTTCAGTGCCGGACGCCGGACTGCTGGAGCTGCTCAGCCGCTGGTGACGCGCTAGACGATGGCGCCGTCGTCAGGATCGTCATCGATCGAGGGACCGGGGCGCAAGCGCGAGATCAACGTGATGAATCCGCCGAGGAACGCGCCGACAAGAAGCAGTCCGATGAATCCATCGACGCTCTGACCGAGCAGCGGCAGCACGATTGCCAGAATCGGTGCACCGACCGCTCCCGCCCATGCCCAGCGGACGACGTTGTCGCCCTTGGGGACCGGAGGCGGTGGTGGCGGTACGTAGTGTCCCTCGTCTTCGTCAGAGTCGGCATCCTCGATGTCATCGTCGGTTGGCTCCACCGGGGCTGGACGTAGGTCGTCCCACCCGGTCCAGTTGGTACGCGGCGTCCGAGTTGGAGTGTCGTGTGGAGCGTCCGGCTGTTCTGGTCTTTGATCGTTCTCGGCGTTCGGCCAGGGTTCGGTAGACGCCTCCGTGGCTGGGTGATCGATGTTCGCGACAATCTCGTCGAACGCTGCGTCGATGGCTTTAGGATCGCCGAACTCGTCGCGATCCTCTGAATCACCTGATCCCGATGGCGTTGTCATCGCTTCACACCTGACGAGGGTGGCTGCTTCCCGGTGGAGTCAGCGTGCGCGACCACGCGTCGAATGAACGCGTTGCTCTGGTCGAAGATCTGGTGGGCGTCGTTGTCGAGGGTTGCGACGTGGTAGCTGTCGTGCAGTGGCACAAACATCACGTCGTGAGAACTCACACCTTGCACGACTTCAATGCAGTTGCTCGGTTCAACGACATGGTCTTCATCGCTGCCGAACGCAAGCAAGGGACACGTGATGTCGTCCAAATGTGCGGAGACATCGCGCCACATCTCGGTCAATGAGTACAACGGTTGCAGTGGAGTGCGGCGGTAGCCAATCTCGTCCTGTCCAGGCTTCTTGATGTCGTTCGTAATGCCGGCCACGGAAGGCACAACACGACGAAGCAGTGGAAGCGCCTTCATGTCAGTCCGACGAGTGTGAATCGATGGATTGACCACGATGGCTCCTGCCACGGCGTCCGGCAGCTGCTCGGCGAGACGCAGACTCAAAGTGCCACCCATCGAGAGGCCAGCGACGAACACGTGGTCGCATTGGTCACGAAGGTCGAACAGCTCGCGTTCGACCGCGATGTACCAGTCTGGCCACCGGGTGATTGCGAGCTCGCGCCAATCGGTGCCGTGCCCCGGCAGTAGGGGCAGGCGCACGGTGTGGCCCTCAGCGGCGAGGTGTTCGGCCCACGGCCGCAGGGACGCCGGGGAGCCGGTGAACCCGTGGCACAGCAAGACTCCAGTTGAGCCGCCGTCATGACGAAAAGGCTCAGTGCCGGGGCGTACGACCACGGTGGCTCCTGGGGTTGATCAGGCAGTGGCGCTGCCGGACGTCTCATCGTGACACGATTGGGCGTCCGGGCGACACCTGGCCGGGCGTTGCCGGACCCCGCTGGCGTCAATAGGCTGACCTGCAGCGTTGCCGCACCGACGTGCTGGCCCGAGATAGGAAGGAACACCGTTGCTGTACTGGCTGATGAAGTATGTGCTCGTCGGCCCGTGGCTACGCCTGTTGTTCCGGCCCTGGGTGCAGGGCATCGAGAACATTCCCGACGATGGCCCTGCGATTTTGGCGAGCAACCACCTGTCGTTCAGCGACTCCGTGTTCCTGCCGCTCATGGTTGACCGGCACATCACCTTCCTCGCCAAGAGCGACTACTTCACCGGCAAGGGCATCAAGGGACGCCTCATCGCCTGGTTCATGGCCGGCGTCGAACAGGTCCCAGTCGACCGAACGGGAGGTCGGGCCAGCGAGGGCGCGATCAGCACCGGGCTTCGTGTTCTCAGCGAGGGACACCTGCTCGGGATCTACCCCGAAGGGACGCGGTCAGGTGACGGCCGTCTCTACCGCGGCAAGACCGGCGTCGCCCGGATGGCACTGGAAGCACACGTGCCAGTCATCCCTGTCGCGATGATCAACACAAGGCACATCCAGCCGCCCGGAAAACTTCTTCCCCGCATTGCGCGCGTCGGCATCCGAATCGGCAAGCCCCTCGACTTCTCGCGCTACGAGGGCATGGAAGGGGATCGATTCGTCCTGCGGTCGGTCACCGACGAGTTGATGTACGAGCTCATGGAGCTGTCCGGCCAGGAGTACGTCGACGTGTACGCGGCTCGCGCCAAGGCCGGACGGCCCTCGTCAGAGGCGCCTCTGGTCGATGATCGCGCTTCGGTTCCCGCTGCCTGAACACACGTTGTGAAATCGCCGTCCGACACGTCGCGGGCTGGCGGTGCGGGACCAGCGGACCCGATGGCTCCGTTGTGGCGGGCCTTAGGCATCTACCGAGTGGCCACCGTTATCTACGTGGTCGTTGCGTACGCCTTTCTCGCGGAGTACTACGCGAGACCGGGGCTCGGATGGGTAGTGGTCGCGGGTATCGCGATCTGGACCGTGGTCGTCACCGGGCTCTACCGGGACCCAAGGCGACGTACACCAGCCATCTTGGTCGCCGACCTGGCGATTGCGGCGCTCGCAATCGCACTGAATCCGGTGGTCGACTCGTCGTCTCGTATCGACGCAGGCGAGCCAACCCTTGCACTGATCTGGCCGTCCGGAGCGCTACTCGCCTGGGCTGCTCAATGGGGATGGCGTGGTGGCTTGGCAGCTGGCGCCGTGTTGAGCACCGTCTCGATAACCGCCCGCGGAGAGCTCACTCGGTCGACGGGGAACAACATTCTTTTGTTGCTACTGGCGGGGCTGTTGGTGGGTTACGCGGTGGATCTCTTTCGAGACAGCCAACGCGCACTTGGGCGGGCGCTCCGCTTGGATGCTGCTACCCGCGAGCGCGAACGACTCTCACGGTCGATCCACGACGGGGTCTTGCAAGTTCTGGCGCTGGTGCAACGTCGTGGCCCCGATCTGGGGCCAGAAGGCGCCGAGCTGGCCCGTCTTGCTGAGGAACAGCAAGAAGCAGTTCGCCAGCTACTCATTGAACCCAGCGCGGAGCAATCAGACGATGACCCGCAGATCGACGTCGCCCAGCTGGTGCGCACGTTGGCCTCCGCACAGGTCACGGTGGCGGCGCCGGCTGATCCGGTATGGCTGCCGGACCATGACGCCGCCGAGCTTCTGCTCGCGATCGAAGCTGCGCTTGACAACGTGCGTCGGCACGTTGCCGGCGACGCGCCAGCATGGGTGCTCGTTGAGTGCGATGACGCCGCGCTGACTATCTCTATCCGCGACGAAGGGCCGGGTGTGTCAGCCACGCGGCTACGCGTCGCTCGTGAGGCCGGTCGACTCGGCGTCGATCAGTCCATTCGCGGACGCCTGCGCGACCTTGGGGGCCGGGCTGAAATCATCTCGAGACCAGGAAGCGGAACCGAGGTCGAACTGACTCTTCCGCTCCGTGAGTCCTAAGGTGGCGCCCGTGACGGCGGCCGGTGACCATTCGGGCCACGGCATACGCGTGATGGTCGTTGACGACCACCCCATGTGGCGGGACGCCGTCGCCCGCGACCTCACTGACGCTGGTTTCGACGTTGTCGCCACTGCAGGAGACGGCGAACAGGCGGTACGTCGAGCACGAAGCACCGAGCCTCGAGTGGTGGTGCTCGACCTGCAGCTTCCCGGCATGAGCGGGGTCGATGCGACGAGTGCCTTGGTCGCTCAAGACCCGAACACTCGCATACTCGTGCTGTCGGCGTCCGGTGAGCACGTCGACGTGCTGGCTGCTGTGAAGGCAGGCGCTACCGGTTACCTGGTGAAATCGGCCTCTCGAGATGAGCTGATCGATGCTGTACGACGTACCGCTCGAGACGAACCGGTATTCACAGCTGGACTCGCAGGACTGCTGCTCGGGGAGTTTCGTCGCATCACCGCCGATGAACCGTCGCCCGCGGCGTCGCTCACCGAGCGTGAAACCGAGGTGCTGCGGCTGGTCGCCAAGGGGTTGTCTTACAAACAGATCGCCGAGCGGTTGACGCTGTCACATCGCACTGTGCAGAACCACGTGCAGAAGATCCTGGGCAAGCTGCACCTGCACAACCGGGTAGAGCTCACCCGTTTTGCCCTTGAGCATGGATACGACGACTGAGAGCTCGCAGGTTCACGGTTTCGCTTCAGATATGAGTACCCGTACCTAGCCAAGTCGAGTATTTGCACCGATGTCTGGCCGCACGCACCAGGCGACTCTGGATGCATGAACGATCTCTACGCGCTCAAGCCGCGATTCGCCGACACTCTCACTGGAGTACGGCGCTGGTGCATCTCCACCGGCGTCCGTCCGACTCAACTGACCTGGCTAGGCGTTGCAGCCGGCACCCTTGCCGGTGCCACGGTCGCAAGTCGCTCTGCCGGTCTGCTCACCGCCCTTCTGGTGACCGTCTTCCTGGTGGCCCGACTTGGCTGCGCCAACTTAGATGGCGGAGTCGCCCGCGAAACCCAGGCGACCACGCCCTGGGGCGCCGTCGAGAACGAACTCGGCGACCGACTCGCTGACCTCGCCATGCTGGTCGGCCTCGTGCTGGCATCGGCAGCCACTTCAGACAGCTTCGCGATTCCGGTCGGTGCTGGTCTCGACCTGGGATGTCTGATGCTGCTGGCCGCCACGTTGCCCTCATGGGTTGCGCTGGCCGTCACAGCGGCCGGTGGCAGCCGGGTCAACGGTGGAGTGATGGGTAAGACCGAGCGCTGCGCAGTCGTCGTAGTCGGCGCATTGACGGGGTGGTACCTCGTGGCCATCGCGGTGATCACCGTCGGCTCGACCTGGACTGCCCTTGCCCGACTGCAGATCGGTGCTCGCGAGCTTGCGACCGCCAAGGGGAACATGGGCGGTGCGCTATGAGCACGGAGGCGCTGGTTGCGGCGCCCTATGTCACTGCGGCCTTGGGCGTCGGGGGAGTTGCCGCTGTGGCGTCCCGCAAGCGCGAGCTCATCGAGCGATGGGTGGTCTGGTGCTTGACCGCTGCCGTTCTCGGTGCGGCGCTCGTACTGGGTCAATTCGCGTTGGCGGCACTTGCTTCAATCCTGGGCGCGATCAGCGCACACGAGTATGGCCGGCTCAGGGGAATGCCGACAACAGATGCAGTATGGCTCGGCATTGTCGTCGGTGCGCTTCCGGTGGTCGCCCTCCTCACTGACGGAAATCTGTCGGTGCTGGCAATCGCGCCGCTACTTGCTGCGGCACCGGCGATGCTTCAGGCCGATGTAAGCCTCGGGGCGGAACGGGCCGTTTCAGGAGCCTTCGCCGTCGCGTGGCTCGCGGGTCTTGTTGGGCTCGTCGTGCTTGATGCTCGTGTTGTCTTGGCTGTAGCTGTCGCTGTGTCCGTCGCCGATGTGGCGGCATGGGCGACAGGCAAAGCTGTCGGTGGGCCGAAGCTGACTCAACTGTCGCCGAACAAGACCATCGCAGGACTGGTGGGCGGCGCCACCGTCGGCCTCGGCGTGCTTGCATGCTTCGGCGCACTGAACCCGGTTACGGCCGTCTCGATCGCTGTCGCCGCACCTGCGGGCGACTTGCTCGAGTCGATGCTCAAGCGAGGAGCTGGCGTCAAGGACGCTGGCCACTGGTTGCCAGGTTTTGGTGGTCTGCTCGATCGCATCGACTCTCTGCTGCCAGCGCTCGCCTTGTTGGTGGTGCTCTCATGACCCCGAAGACGATCTCGAGCCCAGCGGGACGCGGAGTCTTGGCCGCCCACGCCCGGCGCACGTTGTGGCGTTCGGTGCTCATGGGGTCTGGAGGCATCTCGTTTGACGGTCCTGCGCCAACAGGCGGCTGCGTCGTCGTGGCCAACCACTCGTCGCACGCCGACACAGCGGCACTGCTGGCGAGCCTCCCTGCAGAGGGACGACCCGTGTTCATCGCCGCTGCGGACTACTGGGGTGCTTCGCCGGTACGCAGGTGGGCATGCCGGGCGCTGGGTGGCGGATATGAGGTGCGTCGAGGCGGTGGCGGAAGCGTCGACTTAGAGCCTCTGGTCGACGAGCTCAGAGCGGGACGAACCGTCGTCATGTTTCCCGAGGGCACTCGAAGCAGAGACGGCTCACTGCACGAGTTTCACTCGGGAGCGTTCCGTCTCGCTGAGCGAGCTGGCGTTCCAGTGGTCCCGGTTGGCCTGAGAGGTACGTCGGACCTTTTACCAGTTCACGGAAACCTTCGTCGCGCCGCTGTTCGAGTGCGATTCGGAGAGCCGCTTATAAGCCCGACCGTCTCGCAGGCCAGACACGCTGTGGCCGACATGGCCGCAGTGGCAGTTCCCATCAGAAAGGAAGCGAAATGACACTCATCACTGCACGCACCCGCAACACCGACCAGGACCATGAGGCTGCTCACAGGGGCAGTACGCTGCGTCCACTGCAGATTGTGGGTCAGGTACTGCTCGTTGCCGCCATGGTGGTCACAGCAGCGGCCTCCTCGATCTACTTCCTCGAGAATTTCCCGTTGTGGGGCAGCCAGCTCAGGTGACGACCATAACCTCAGGAAATCGACTGAGGCGCGTGGTGCCGCTGCCCTACGGTGGTTGGTACCGCAACGGCTAGGGAGCAACGCATGACGTCTTCATTGACTGACGGATCGGTAGAACTGACTGTCGCGCACGAACTCCCGGAGGTGCGCACCGAGCTTCCAGGGCCTCGGAGCCGCGAGTGGTTCGAGCGGGCGGACCCGCACATCACTGGCACTATGGGCGACCACGCTGACATCCCGTTCGTTGAGGCGTCCCGGCGCGGTTCCCTTGTTGT
>JBJMHG010000281.1:0-3932 GCA_045807485.1 Actinomycetes bacterium | reverse complement strand
CAGGACATCCACACGCTGCGGCTGTATCTGACCGGCGACCCCGTCGACCGCAAGGGTTACCGCGAGATCGAACTCGGACCAGGCCACGGAGACTACGGCGCTTTCTGGCCCTTCGCAGGCGTCCCGCTCGGCGTGCATGAGCTCAAGACGATCGAGGTCAACGAATGGCTAAACGCCATCGCTGAGAATCGTCGCGCCGATGGCGACTTCGAAGAGGGATGGCGAGTGTCGGAGGTGCTTGACGCGGTTGAGCAATCCGCGACAGAGCGCCGGTGGGTCGACATCCCACTTTAGAAATATCGCTAGATGGATATTTAGTCCGCCAAGCGATAATGTTCGTAGTTGGTTCCCACTTCTCCGAGATCAGGTGACAAATTTGACTACCAACGATGTTGTCCATGGCGCGTCATCGACCCAACCGGACCTCGCGTCCCTAGCTCAGCAGGCCCGCTGGCAGGTCATTAAGACTGTGACCAACGCCAAGGCCGGACACATCGGCGGGCCGCTGTCGATGATGGACCTGCTGGTGACGCTCTACTTCGAAGAGCTTCGCGTGGATCCCTCGGACGCCCGAGCAGACGACCGCGACCGGTTCGTGTTGTCCAAGGGACACGCCGCCATCGGCTTGTACTCCGTCCTCGCGCTGCGGGGGTTCCTACCGGTGGACGAGTTAGCGACGTTCGACAAGGGGGACTCCCGGCTGCAGGGACATCCCGACGTGACCCGCCTGCCCGGCTTGGATTCCTCGACCGGCTCATTGGGTCAGGGTCTATCCGTGGGAGTCGGTATGGCAATCGGAGCCCAGCTGGGCCAGAAGGACTTCCATACCTGGATCATGCTGGGTGACGGAGAGATTCAGGAAGGCATGATCTGGGAGGCAGTCCAAGTTGCGGCGCGCTACAAGCTGTCGAACCTGACGGCGATTGTCGACCGCAACGGTCTCCAGCAATTCGGCCTGCCGTCCTCGGCCGAGACGACTTTGACCGACCGCGGCGACCGTCGCGATCCGTGGTTCGGAGTAGACCTGGCCGCCGTGTTCCAGGCCTTCGGCTGGCGCGTAGTCGAGATCGACGGCCACGACTACGGTCAGATCCGAAGCGCGTACAAGTTGGCTCGGGCGGGCGACTACGAAGGCCGGCCAACCGTCATCATCGCGCACACGGTGAAAGGCAAGGGCTTGTCCTTGGCCGAAGGAGTGCACACCTGGCACAGCATTGTCCCAACCGCGGACGACTTCGAGAAGGCCCGCCGAGAGCTCGAGCCCGACGAGCTCGAGATTCTCGACAGCAACCCCACCAGCAAGAACGGAGCCCAAGCATGAAGGCCATGCGTGATGTATGGGGCGACAAGCTTGTCGAGCTCGGCACTACCGATGCCCGTACTGTCGTCCTCGACGGCGATCTCGGCAACTCCACCAAGGTCGACAAGTTCGCTAGGGCTCACCCTGAGCGTTTCTTCCAGATGGGCATCGCCGAGCAGAATCTCGTCGGCGCCGCTGCAGGTCTGGCCAGCGTCGGGTACGTGCCGTGGACTTCCTCGTTCGCTGTCTTCTTCACCCATCGAGCGATCGATCCCATCAGAATGCTTGTGGCGCAGAGCCACGCGAATGTCAAGATCGTCGGCTCGTACTCAGGTCTACTCATTGGCGCGGTCGGTAAGACCCACCTCGACGTGCAGGACCTGGCGATCATGCGAGCAATGCCCGACATCACGGTGTTGTCACCTGCCGATGAAGCCGAGTTGATCTCGATGATGGATTGGGCGCAGGCCTATGACGGACCGGTGTACCTGCGGATCGTGCGCGACGCCGTGCCCGACGTTTTCGACGCCGGCTACACGTTTACCCCAGGAGCGATTTACCGCCTTCGCGAAGGCGCAGACGTTGCAATGGTCTCGACGGGTCCTCAGGTATCCCGGGTGCTGGCGGCCGCTGTCCAGCTTGCCGAGCAAGGCGTGGCCGCGACCGTGGTGCACGTGCCGTGCATCAAGCCGGTGGACGAGGATGCTCTGCGCGACAGTGTCGCCAGCCACGACCTCGTCGTCACCGTGGAGGAGCATTCGGTCATGGGCGGTCTCGGCGGCCTCGTAGCGGAGACCCTCACTGCAACAGGCCCATCGCCGCGCATCGAACGCATTGGGATCAATGACACCTGGGGAGAGTCAGCCGGAAACGACTTCATGCTCACCAAGTACGGTCTCTCCACGGAGCTGGTGAGTAAGCGTGTGCTTTCGGTCCTCGCTGCCCGTGTTCCCACCTGAGCCTTGCAGCTACGACCCAACCGCCCGCCCATCACACCTCGAAGAAAAGGTTCCCCATGCGTCTGGGTCTGATCGGCCTCGGTCGGATCGGTGCGTTCCACGCCACCACCCTCAGCGGACTTACCCAGGTCGAGTCGCTCGTCGTCTACGACGCAGTGCCCGCACTGGTCGAGTCGACGGTCCACGGCCTCGGGGCTGAGCCGGCTGCCAGCCCCGAGGCGCTTCTGCGGGCGGGTGTAGACGGGGTCGTGATTGCCGCCGCCACCGACGTCCATCCCGAACTCATCGTCGCCTGCCTCGAGGCTGGTCTTCCCACGTTCTGCGAGAAGCCGGTCTCAAAGGACCCAGCCGCGAGTATGGAGATCCTGCGGCGTACCGAGGACTCAGGCGTGCCGGTGCAGATCGGCTACCCCCGACGCTTCGATGCCGCCTTTGCCGCGGCGCGGGAGGCGGTCGCCAGCGGGAGCCTGGGCTGGCTTCACACGGTCCGCTCCACGACGCTGGATCCCGCACCGCCCCCAGACGCCTACATTCGCGCCTCCGGCGGGATCTTCCGGGATTGCAGCGTGCACGACTTCGATGCTGTCCGGTATGTCACGGGCCAAGAGGTCGTCGAGGTCTATGCGACCGGATCCAACCAGGGCGCGGCGATCTTCGCCGACTACGACGACGTGGACACCGCCGCAACAGTGCTCACCCTGGAGTCCGGGGCGCTGGCGGTCGTGTCGAACTCTCGGTACAACGCCCGCGGTCACGACGTCCGGCTCGAGCTGCACGGCTCAGACGACAGCGTTGCCGCCGGTCTTGAAGAGAGGTGGCCGATACGGTCCACCGAACCAGGGGTCACCTTTCCTGGTGGCACACCGCACAATTTCTTCATGGACCGATTTGCCGACGCCTTCCGCGCCGAGCTTGAGGCGTTCACCGAGGTGGTCGCCGGGTCGCGGCCGTCGCCATGTACGGTCGCCGACGCGGTCGAGGTTGGCTGGATCGCCGAGGCCGCCGACTTGTCCCTTCACCAGCATCGTCCCGTCCGCATGGACGAGATCCGTCCAAAAGGTCATTAGTTGACAGCTGCAATCAGGGGATAGGAACTCGAGAATGAACAAACTGTCCGGCTGATGATAAAATATGCGAACTGGGGAGTGATGTTCTGGGGAGGCGACGTCTGACATGGATTCTGACAATGCACTCGTTGCCGCCGACTGGCGCGGCTCGCCCCCACTCGAACGTGCGAAACTATCGCGCACCGCGGATTTGGAACGTGACTCCGGCGGTCTCGAGCTGATCAGCAAGGCTGGGGCGGTGCTGGACATTTTGGAACAGCACAAGGAGGCGAGCGCCGCCGATCTTGCGGCTGCGCTCGGTGAGCCGCTCAGCTCGGTCTATCGTCTGCTGCAGAGCCTCACAGCTACCGGCTGGGTAGACCGCGGTTCCCGCCGCGGCGCGTACCGTCTCGGGCTTTCCCTGATGACAATCGGTGGGCTTGTCGAAGATCATCTCGACATCCGGGATGCGTCACTGCCCTCGTTGCGTGAGCTAGTCGATGCAACCAAAGCGACAAGCTTTTTATGCGTTCGGCGCGGCGCGCGTGCAGTGTGTCTCGAACGGATCGAGGGTTACGCGGTCCAGTCTCTGGCCATGCTGCTGGGCGGTTCGTTGCCGCTTTACGC
>JBJMHG010000280.1:0-8842 GCA_045807485.1 Actinomycetes bacterium | reverse complement strand
ATGTAGAGCAACGGCCACAGCGGTCGCATGCCGGCTAGGACATAGAGCGGGAGCGCTGATGGATGGACCGACGAGAACGTGTGCCGCGGGACTTCGGATGCCGGCGCGTCCCACACCGCCTCGAGCAGCTGGCCGCCAATCCCCCGAGCGTGCGCATCGGGATGGACGAACAGGTCGCTGAGGTGTCGAGTACCGCCGACCGGGATTGCACCGCAGTATCCGATGACTATCCCCGACGCATCGGCGACGCTGAGGCGTCCGTGCTCAAGGATGTTTGAGTAGTAGTCGCGGTCGACATCCACTCCGTCCGACGGCGGGTCGACAATGCCAGCAAGGTCGACCACGGCGTCCAGGTCGTCGACTGACGCCATCCGCACGTCCACCACGACACCATAGGGAGGGAGGTACCCCGAGGGAAGAACTACACGATGTCAGAACGCCAGACCAGCGAACATCATCGCGGCCACGATGACAGTTACACCGCCCCACACGACCAGGTCGGTTCCGCCGCGCACCACCCAGTCAGCGAACTCAAGTGCCCGGTCGCCTGACAGGTAGCGCAGCTCATGGCCGATCCGCCACCAGGCGAAGTTCATGAGCAGCACCATCGTGGCGATGACGAGGCAGTAAAGGCACACACTTCCGATGACGAAAGCTGTCTGCGCCATAAACCAGATCGTGAACGCCCCCATGAAGCCGGCAAAGAACGTCGCCAGGGCCCATGTCGCTCTCGACAGGTGAGAGCCGAGGAGAAGTGCACCGCTGACGCCGAGGATGAGCGCAAACACGCTCAAGCCAATCGCTGCGTTCGGTACTGGTCCGAAGACACTCGACTGCCAAGACGTCAGCACGTTGCCACACGAGAACGTGCCGTTGATGTCGCACAGCAGGTGGGCGCCGGAGTTCTGAGCGACGGCGATTCGTTCAACCAGTTGGATGATCGTCGCGGCCATACCAATGAGCGCCGCGGCTACAACAAGCCCGGACCATGGGCGCGCCATGCTCGGCGGATCTGCCGTCGCTGCTACGGGGTGGCTGGCCACTTCGGTCATACCCCGATGATCGGCCGATTCAGCCGCACGTCGTACAGACCAAGGTCCCGCTGCTCAGCACCACAATGAGGGGCTACCGCCCATATCCACGTGGTGTGCCGTGCAACGTGCGCGAGGGGGGAGTTGAACCCCCAAGCCCTTTCGGGCACACGGACCTGAACCGTGCGCGTCTGCCAATTCCGCCACTCGCGCTCTGCCCGTAAAGGCCCGGCAAGGCTATCACCGGGCGTCGGCGCTTCCCGAATCGTGGCGGTGCGCTGACCTGCGCCTCTCAGCAGCGCAGATACGATCGCATGGCGCGGAGGCTCGCCTTCGCTGCGGCGCAAACTTGACGGATCTGACGGAGCGGGAGGTGCCGTGGGAATTCTCGATCGATTCGAACGACGCCTCGACCGAATGGTGAACGGCGCGTTCGCTCGAGCCTTCAAGTCGGAGGTACAGCCGGTCGAGATCGCGAGCGCATTGCAGCGCGAGTGTGATGACCGCGCAGCGATTGTGACCCGCGGACGCACCATCGTCCCGAACGCCTTCTCGGTCGACCTGTCTCCAACTGACTACGAGCGACTCGCCGTATACCGCGACGCACTGTCGCAAGAACTCGCCGACGTTGTTCGCGAGCATGCGGGCGAACAGGGCTATGCCTTCGTCGGGCCGCTCGAGGTCACCATCAAGCGCGACGAAGCTCTCGAGACCGGACTCTTCCGCGTCCTTGGCGAAGCCGAACCAGGTGAGATCGCCCCAGACACACACCTTCCCAACGCCTGGCTCGATGTCGCCGGACAGCAGGTCAGGCTCACTCAGGACGTCAGCGTCATCGGACGCGGCACCGAAGCGGACGTACAAGTCACTGATCCTGGTGTCTCACGACGGCACGCGATGCTGCGTCTCAGGCCCACCCCCAGCATCATCGACCTCGGCTCCACCAATGGAATGTTGGTCGATGATCAGCGCTCAGAGCAGGCCGACCTCTTCGACGGATCCGTGATCACCCTGGGCAGCACCCGGATCGTCTTCCGCACTGCGGGGGCGTGATGTCCGAACTCACCCTCACTGTCCTCCGGTTGGGATTCCTTGCCCTGCTGTGGACCTTCGTCCTAACGCTCGCGGGAGTGATGCGCACCGACCTCTTTGGTCCAAGAGCAACTCGACACAAGGGTTCCAACAAGCGAGCCGCCGCGCCGAAGCAAGCACGTGCTCCCAAACAGAGGTCCGGACGACGAGGCCAGGCTCGGTCCCTCACCGTCATCGAAGGTTCCTTGGCTGGAACCTCCATCACACTCGGCACGACACCCATCACGATCGGACGCTCCGGCGACTGCACTGTTGTCATTGACGACGACTACGCGTCTAACCACCACGCCCGAATCTCGCCACAAGACGGTGAGTGGGTGATCGAAGACCTCGGGTCGACCAACGGCACCTACGTGCAGCGCACGCGGGTCAGCGGCCCCTTACGCGTCCCCATCGGTGCGCCTATTCGAATAGGCAAGACGGTGCTGGAGTTGCGCAAGTGAGTCCACGTAACCGCCGGAAGGTGACCGGGTGGCACTGACCCTGCGCTACGCCGCTCGATCAGACGTCGGCCATCTCCGCGAGGGCAACGAGGACAGCGGGTACGCCAGCCCTCACCTGCTGGTCGTTGCCGATGGAATGGGTGGAGCGGCCGCGGGTGAAGTGGCGAGCTCGGTGGCTGTCTCGGCCATGGCAAGTCTCGACGAGGACCAACCGAGCGGAGACGTGCTCGAGACCTTTGCCAGCACCGTGGCCCGTATTGAGAGCCAGCTGGCGGGCCTCGTTGAGACCGAGCCCCGGCTGCGCGGCATGGGGACGACTCTGACTGCGGTACTGCGTGATGACAGTCGGCTGGGCCTGGTGCACGTTGGCGACTCGCGCGGGTATCTCTTGCGAGCCGGAAAGCTCGAACGCATCACCCGCGATCACACTTTGGTGCAGTCCCTGATCGACTCGGGGCGCCTCAACGAGAGTGAGGCCGCCACCCATCCTCAGCGCAACGTTCTCACTCGGGTGCTCGATGGGGGGCACCCCACCGAGGCTGACTTGTCGATCCGCGAGATCAAAGCGGGCGACCGCATCTTGCTGTGCAGCGACGGACTGTCCGGAGTCGTGACGTCGGACACCATTGGCGCGACCCTACTCGCCAACGACGACCCGCAGGATGCCGTCAACGAGCTCGTCGACCTTGCACTTCGCGCCGGCGGACCCGACAACATCACGTGCGTCGTTGCTGATGTTGTCGATGACGGAAACCTCTCGGCCAACGAGCAGGCAGTCGTCGTTGGCGCAGTTGACGTGCAGGCCAACTCTCGACGTCTTCGCCTTCCCGACACTCCTGCCGGACGAGCCGCTCAGCTGGCACGGGACGATGGCGATGGCCATGGCGAGAGCGCCCCAGGTCAACGCTCCAGACGACGGGTGTTCTGGTTGACGGCCATCGGCATGCTGCTGCTCGGTCTTCTGGTCGGTGCGGTACTGAGCTGGTACACGTGGTCGCAGAGTCAATACTTCGTGAGCACGTCGTCCACGAGCACCGGAGACGTTGTCGCGGTCTATCGGGGGCCAAGCGAACCGCTGTTTGGAGTAGACCTCTCACGCCTGGTCGAGGCCTCGTCCATTTCGGTGTCCCAGCTGCCAGAGTTCGAGCAGGAACAGGTGGCTTCCACGATTGCGGCGTCGAGCTTGACCGACGCTCGCGAGATCATCGACCGTTTGCAGACTGAGGTTCAGAGCTGCTCGCAGAAGAATCCGCCAGTCGGTTGTCCGGAGGCTCCATGACAACCACCACGATCGCTGCTGCGGCCGTCAGCGCTCGCAAACCGCGCCAACGTCGCACCACTGAGCTGATGCTGCTGCTGTTCGCCTACGTCATCTCGTTGGCAGCATTCGCTCAGGTCGACCTCGTGCTGCTAGATCGGTTCAGCTCAGACTTCACGACTTTCGCGATCGTGTTCGGCATCGGGGTGTTGGTTGCTCACGTCGCCATGCGGTGGCTCGCACCTTCCGCCGACCCGATCCTGCTGCCGGTGGTCTCATTGCTGAACGGTCTTGGGCTGTCGATGATTCACCGACTCGACCTGGCCGAAGACCTCACGCCCGACAATCCCGACTACGTGGCCCAGCTTGGGTGGTTCGTCCTAGCGATCGGGCTCTTCGTCGCCGTGCTGTTCGTCGTGCGCGACCACCGGATTCTGCAGCGCTACACGTATACCGCGATGTTCGTTGGTCTGCTGCTCATCATCCTTCCCCTGCTGCCCTTCATCGGAACCGAGATCAACGGCGCGCGGATCTGGGTGCGGCTGGATCTGGGAGCCCGCACCTTCAGCTTTCAGCCAGCTGAAGTCGCCAAGATCGTGCTCATCATCTTCTTCGCCGGCTATCTCGTTATGAAGCGTGACGTTCTGGCACTCGCACGCAGCCGAGTGTTCGGAATAGACCTGCCACGAGGGCGTGATCTTGGCCCGATCCTGGTCGCGTGGGCAGCGTCACTGGCGGTCCTCGTCTTTCAGCGAGACCTCGGAACGTCGCTGCTCTTCTTCGGCCTCTTTGTGACCATGCTCTACATCGCAACCGAACGTCGCTCGTGGATCATTATTGGCGCGGTCCTGTTCGCGGCAGGAGCCTTCGTCGCCTACCAGTTGTTCGCTCATGTCCAGCTTCGGGTCGACATCTGGTTGCACCCGTTTGCCGACGAAGCCGGTAATGGATACCAAATCGCGCAAAGTCTTTACGGTTTCGCCAGTGGGAGCGTGCTCGGTGTAGGGCTCGGACAAGGACATCCCGACTTCGTTCCATTCGCCAAGACCGACTTCATCATGTCTGCGTTTGGTGAAGAGCTCGGTCTCACCGGGGTCATGGCGCTGTTAGCCCTCTACGCAGTCATCATCGAGCGGGGCATGCGCACCGCTGTGGCTTGCCGAGACCCGTTCGGCAAGCTGCTGGCAGCAGGCCTGGCCACCGCCGTCGGTATCCAGGTCTTCGTTGTCGTCGGTGGGGTCATGAAGCTCATCCCGCTGACCGGCCTGACCACTCCGTTCCTGTCCTATGGCGGTTCCTCCCTCGTCGCTAACTGGGTGCTGGTGGCGTTGCTGTTGCGGATCAGCGATGTGGCCCGACGTCCGGTCGAAGTCGGACGCCGCGAGGCACCGACATGAACGCCACCATCCGCAAGACCGCGGTGACCTTGGCGCTGTTGATCCTGGCCCTGATGATCAACGCCAACGTGATCGCCGTGTTCCAGGACGACGAGCTGCGGGCGCGGGACGGCAACCGCCGCCAGCTCATCGACGAGTACGACCAGCAGCGGGGGTCGATCCTGGTCGGTCGCAAAGCCATCGCGAAGTCGGTGCCCACCGACGAACGTCTTCGGTACATGCGCGAGTACTCCGACGGCGAGGTCTACGCGCCGGCGACCGGTTACTACTCGGTGTACGGAGCGACCGGAATTGAGAAGGCAGAGAACGAACTGCTGACCGGAAACGACGATCGCTTGTTCGTCGACCGGTTGACGACGCTGTTCTCCGGTCAACAGCCGCAGGGGGGCAATGTGATCCTCACGCTCAACCCGGACGCGCAACGTGCGGCGTACGAGGGCCTTGCGGGGCAAGAAGGCGCAGTGGCAGCCATCGATCCGCAAACCGGAGCAATCCTCGCGTTGGCGTCCTCGCCGTCGTTCGATCCCAACTTGCTCGCATCCCACGATCCGACGGTCGTCACGAAGAACTACGACCGCTTGCGCAAGGACCCGCAAGACCCTCTGCTGAACCGGTCGATCCAACAGATCTACCCGCCAGGTTCGCTCTTCAAAGTGGTGGTCACCGCGGCTGCGCTGACCAGTGGTGACTACCAACCCGACACCGAGATTCCCGGACCAGAACTCTTCGATCTGCCCGACAGCTCGGACACCATCGGCAACTACTTCGACGGTCAGTGCCTGGATGGAACAGTGACTCTCACCGAGGCACTTGCCATCTCGTGCAATACCGCGTTCGCGAAAATCGGGCTCGACCTGGGTGGCGACGCGATCCGAGCACAGGCAGAGCGATTCGGTTTCAACGAGCCGTTGTCGATACCGCTCGGCGTCGCTCCAAGCGTCTACCCAAATGATCTTGATGCTCCTCAGACTGCGCTGAGCGCCATCGGCCAGTACGACGTCAGGGCCACAGCCCTGCAGATGGCCATGGTCGGGGCCGGAGTCGCCAACGACGGTGTCGTGATGAAGCCTTTTCTGGTCGCGGAGGAGCAGGCCCCAGACCTTTCCGCCCTTTCCCTTACCGAGCCGGAACCGTTGAGTAGGGCCGTGTCGTCTGAAGTGGCGACCGAGCTTCGCGACATGATGGTGAACGTCGTCACGAGCGGCACCGGGCAGACCGCAGCAATCCCCGGCGTCAGCGTGGGAGGTAAAACCGGAACCGCGCAGGACGGCGGCCGTCCACCGCATGTGTGGTTCATGTCCTTCGCACCAGCAGAGGATCCGCAAGTGGCCGTGGCTGTCATCGTCGAAAACGGCGGCGACCTCGGCGACGAGGCAACAGGAAGCGCGGTGGCAGCGCCCATCGCCAAGAGTGTGATGGAGGCAGTACTCCAGTGAGTGGTGACAGAACGAACGGGACGCTGGGCGGCCGTTACGAGCTCGGCGAACTGCTCGGGCACGGCGGCATGGCCGACGTGCGCAGGGCAACCGACCTGCGGCTCGGGCGAACCGTCGCGGTCAAAATGCTGCGCACCGACTTGGCCAAGGACGCCACCTTCCAAGCTCGCTTCCGCCGCGAGGCTCAGTCCGCCGCCTCGCTCAATGCCCCGTCCGTCGTCGCGGTCTACGACACTGGTGAAGACGAGCTCGACGGTGTCCCGGTCCCCTACA
The DNA here is from genome assembly GCA_045807485.1 of Actinomycetes bacterium. GTDB lineage: Bacteria > Actinomycetota > Actinomycetes > JAHEKZ01 > JAHEKZ01 > JAHEKZ01. Next base: position 1,912 of record JBJMHG010000280.1, on the reverse strand, counting down.
TCGTGATGGAGTACGTCGAAGGTCAGACGTTGCGCGAGGTGCTGCACGAGGGCCAAAGGCTCATGCCCAACCGCGCCCTCGAGATCACCGCTGGGGTTCTTTCAGCCCTTCAGTACAGCCACGAACAGGGCATCGTGCACCGCGACATCAAGCCGGCGAACGTGATGCTCGCGCGCAACGGTGACGTCAAGGTGATGGACTTCGGCATCGCACGCGCCGTCGCCGACAGTGGTGCCACGATGACGCAGACCGCCAACGTGCTCGGAACGGCGCAGTACCTCTCACCAGAGCAAGCCCGTGGTGAGACCGTCGATGCACGCTCAGACGTCTATTCGACCGGGTGCCTCCTGTACGAACTGCTCACCGGACGCCCACCGTTCCAGGGAGAGTCACCGGTCGCCGTCGCTTACCAGCACGTGCGTGAGAATCCGCTTCCACCCTCTACGTTGAATCCCGACGTCGGCGGTGAAGCGGATGCCATTGTCATGAAGGCGCTGACCAAGAACCCAGAGAACCGTTACCAGTCGGCCGGCGAGATGCGCGCTGACATCCAGCGGGCGCTGCAGGGCGCGACCGTAGCTGCGCCTCCGGTAATGGCTGCACCGCCGACTCAGGCGATGACCGCAATATCTGAGCCTCCGCCGCAAGAGGAAAAGAGCCGTAAAGGCGCCTACGCGGCGCTGATCATCCTGGTTCTCTTGGTGCTCGCCTTGCTCGGTTGGGGGGCGTGGGCACTTCTGGGCGGTCAGAGCAACACCGTCACCGTTCCCGACGTCGTTGGGCAGAAACTAAAGACTGCACAGGCCACGCTCGACGACGCCGGCTTCAACGTCGAAGTCGATACCCAGACGAGCGACAAAAAGGAGAACGAGGTTCTCACCCAAGACCCGGCCGGCAACTCTGAAGCCGACGAAGGCTCGACCGTCACGCTGGTGGTGTCCGCTGGACCCGAGCAAGTGCAAGTGCCGGAAGTGAAGGGACTGACTGAGTCGGCTGCCATCGATGCCATCGAGGGAGCCGGGCTGAACTACGCGGGCAGCAATGAAGTTCCGTCCGATCAACCCGCGGGCATAGTGGTGGGCTCTAACCCTGACCAGGGTCAAACTGTCAACGCCAAGTCGGACGTCACGCTGGAAGTCAGTAACGGCGAGGTTCAGGTACCCAACGTCGTGGACGACTCCGAGGCCACAGCGCGAGCCACGCTCGAAAGCCGCGGGTTCAACGTCACCGTGGTTTATGAAGAAACTGACACGGCAGATCCCGGCATCGTCATCAAGCAATCTCCTGCCGGTGGCGACTACGCCCGACTGAGCACAACCGTGGTACTGACGGTTGCGAAGGCGCCGCCGCCGACCCCAAGCGATTCCGCGTCACCGTCACCATCACCGTCAGCGACACCAAGCGACACCCACACCAACAATGGCGGCGGGCAGGGCAACCCTCCGTGATCGGCTCAGCGCGCGGAGACCACGGGCGCTAGACCAGCTGAACGGCCAACCGCGTCCGGATCGCCGCATACGGTGAGCCAGTTGGCCAGCATGAGATGACCGTTCTCGGTGAGCACAGACTCGGGGTGGAACTGCACTCCCTCGACCGGCAAGGTGCGGTGACGCATCGCCATGATCACGCCTGACGCCGTGGTTCCGGTGATCTGCCAACCCTCTGACACGGTCGAGGCGTCGACGGCGAGTGAGTGGTAGCGGGTCGCGGTGAACGGGCTCGGCACTCCTGCAAGAACGCCTAGGCCTTGATGCTCAACCAGGCTGGTCTTTCCGTGCAGCAGTTCTGGTGCGCGGGTTACCTTGGATCCATAAGCGACCGCCATCGCCTGAAGCCCGAGACATACCCCGAAGATCGGCACCCGCCCGGCAAGTTGCTGCACCAGCTCGACGCACACGCCCGCATCTTCAGG